>JAYNJY010000339.1:0-2186 GCA_038110665.1 Rhodospirillaceae bacterium
CTGCCTCGCAAATTGTCGCCGAACCCGCATGTGCTGCGACGACCGCGGCGGCGAAACCCGCCGCTCCGGCAGCGGCCGCCGAAGCTGCCGGCGGCACCGTCGTCCGCGCGCCCATGGTCGGCACCTTCTATCGCCGTCCGGCGCCGGACCAGCCGCCGTTCGTTAAGGTCGGCTCCAAGGTCAAGGCCGGCGACGCGCTCTGCCTGATCGAGGTGATGAAGCTCTACACCACCATCGAGACCACCACGGCTGGCGTGATCGAGCAGATCGCCGCCGAAGACGGTCAGCTGGTCGAGTTCAACCAGCCGCTGTTCACCATAAATCCGGCCTGAGGCCGCCCGGCGCCTATTGCGCCGTCCAACCGCCGTCGATCGGCAGCACGGCGCCGGTGATCGACGCCGCCGCCTCCGAACACAGGAACACCGCAAAATCCGCGGCGTCCGTGGCGCGTACGAAGTTCCTGGACGGATGTTTCTCGCCGACGAAATCGCCGGCGACTTCGTCGGCGCCCAGGCCGCGCGACGCCGCGAGCTTCCTGATCTGTTTGTCGACCAGTTCGGTGCGCACGAAATTGGGACAGGTGGCGTTGGCGGTGACGCCGTCCTCGGCGCACTCCAAGGCCACCGTCTTGGTCAACCCGGTGATGCCGTGCTTGGCGGCGACGTAGGCCGACTTGCCCTTGGACGCGACCAGGGCCGTGCGTCGAGGCGACGTTGACGTTGCGGCCCCAGCGCCGCTCGCGCATGCCCGGCAATGCATGCCGGATGGTGTGGAACGCCGAGGTCAGGTTGATGGCGATGATGCGGTCCCATTGCCCGGGCGGGAACTCGTCGACCGGCGCGACATGCTGGATGCCGGCGTTGTTGACAAGGATGTCGACCGGCCGAAACCGCGCCGCCACGTCCGTCATCATGCGCTCGATCTCGGCCGCATCGGCCATGTCGGCCGCGTAGTAGTGGACGCGAACGCCGGTACGGCCTTCGATGTCGGCCCGGATGGCGGCGATCTCGTCGGCCTCGCCGAACCCGCTCAACACGACGTCGGCGCCGGCTGCGGCCATGCCACGCGCGATGGCGAGGCCGATGCCGCTGGTCGAACCGGTGACGAGCGCGCACTTGCCCTTCAGGTCGGTCATCGGATTACCCTTCGTCTGGGCCGAGGCCTGTTCTCAAGCGCCGCCGCACGGACGCGACCGGGTCATGAAGGCATAGGCGCCGAGCCCAAAGAACACTACCCCTTGTACCACGAAGTACTCCTTGCCGACATCGGTCATGCCGAGGAAGCCGGCGAAGGCGGCGACCGCGAACAGCCAGCGCTCCCAGCCGGCAAGCGGGCGGAAGATGTAGCCGTAGCCGGCGATGGCGACGGTCCACTGTATCGTCAGCACCTCGAGGATTGCCGGTACCACCTTCAACGGCATATTCGGGAACGACATCAGTTCGGGCGAGAACACGAAGGCGAACGGAATGATGAAGGTCGTGAGCGCGATCTTCATGGAATCCCACGCGGTATCCAGGAATGACGCGCCGGCGAGCTTTGCCGCCGCCAGCACGCTGACCGCGACCGGCGGCGTCAATGTCGAGAACACCGCGAAATAGAACACGAAGAAATGCGCCTGCAGCGGCGGCACGCCGATTTGCTGCATGAACGGCACCAGCGCCAGCGCGACGATGATGTAGGCGACCGGGGTTGGCAGGCCCATGCCGAGGATCAGCGAAACGATCATCGCGCCGACCAGCAACAGCAGCTGCGATTCCGGCAGGTACTGCACCAGCACCGAGCCGAGGCGGCCCGACAGGTTGGTGGTCAGCATCACCTGGCCGAGCGGACCGATGGCGATGAGCAGTAGCGACAGCACCGCGACCAGGTAGAAGCCTTCCTCGATGGCCTCGTAGATCTGCTTCTTCTTCGGCCGGAACTCGCCCTGGAAGACGCACATGCCGAAAGCGAGCAGGATGCCGACCAGGCCTGCGATCGAAGGCGAGCGATAGCCGAGCAGCAGGTAAAGCACGGCGCCGAACGAGATCAGGAAGGTCGGCAGCATGCGCTTGATCATACGCATGTTGGCCTCTTCGGCGAGCTTCGGCAGATCGTGGCGCTTGGCGTAGACGGCGACCGCGATGGAGACGCCGACGAGATAGAGGATGCCCGGGATCATCGCCGACAAGGCGACGTCGATATAGGGA
>JAYNJY010000339.1:2196-3087 GCA_038110665.1 Rhodospirillaceae bacterium
CGGCGGTCGACGCCGTCGCCTCGATCGAGCCGGCCATGGCGCCGGAATAGCCGTACTTCTTCATCATCGGCACGGTCAGGCGCCCGGTCAGCACCACGTTGGAGACCGCCTGGCCCATGATCGAGGCGACGATGCCCGACCCGATGATCGCCGGGCCGGCGGCGCCGCCGGAAATCTTGCGGCCGGTCAGCTTGCCGACCTCGAGCACCATGTCGAGCATGCCGACGCCGAGCAGAATGGCGGCGTAGATGATCAGGAAGTAGATCGCGTCGGCGGCAACCTGGGCGAGGTAGAAGAAGCCCTGGTTGGTGCCGAGCCCGATGTAGTTCATGACGAACTTGGGGTCGTACTGCGGCGTGATGAACAGCGGGTTCTGGATCATATGCCCGTTGAAGAAGTAGGCGATGGAAATGGCGATCACCGTGGTCAGCAGCCAGCCCCAGTGCAGCCAGGTCAGCAGCAGGATCGAAACCGTCATTAGCCAGCCGAACAGCATGTCGGTCTCGGTGAAGAACGGCTGGTTGGTTTCGAGATGCACGGCGTTGATGAAGACGTAGCCCATGGCCACCGTGCTGGTGATCAGTCCGACGACGCTGGCGGCGAGGCGCAGCTCGAATAATTTCTTGACCGTGTCGGTGATCTTCTCGTCGCACATGTTGCGCACGGCCAGAAGCCCGGTCATGGCGCAGGTGCCGAGAATGAAGGCGGAATAATGCTGCGATGAATTCTTGATCCAGCCGAACGCGGCGACGCCGATGTAGACCGTCAACGCGGCGCCGATGACTAGAAAGGGCGCGTCGACGACACGCCTGAGTTTCGACCAACCGTTCATTAGGGGCTCCATGCTGCGCTGTTCGGGGAACCGCCGTTCCGGCGGACGGCGGGTTGCGC
>JAYNJY010000340.1:0-3041 GCA_038110665.1 Rhodospirillaceae bacterium
GTCGACGCCCTTGCTGGTCGTGCGCTCGACACTGGTCGCGCTGGTCGCCGAGGCGTTCACCGATTGCGGCGTCTCGCTGGCGCCGGTGGTGTAATTGCCGGTGACCTCGGCGGCACTGACCTGGACGACATTGGTGCCGCCGCCCTTCGACCGGGTCCGCGTGTAGGCGATCTCGAGCGTCGCGCCGTCCCAGGCCGTCTTGGCTGCCGAGGTGTTGACGTAGCCGAAGCTCGTCGATGAAGAATTGGCAAACGACGTGTTCGAAAAAGAGCCGCTAACCACCGTCTGGAAGCTGGCGGCGTTGGTCACCGCGACATTGCTGCCGCCGGCGAGCAGCGTCGTGCCGTTGACAATGCGACAGCGCAGGTCGGCGCAATCGATATCGGCGTCGGTGGCGTCGAGGGCATAGCGCACCTGCGCGGTGAGGTCGTCCATCGTGCCGAAGTCGCTCGGCGTGTCGTCGAGCGCCCAGCCGGCAACCATGCCGGCGGTGCCCGACGGATTCGACGAGCCGCCATCGGCGTGATCGCCGTCGTCGGCCGAGCCGATCACCTCGATGGTGCCGTCGGCATTGGACTCGAAGGCGATATAACTCAGGTCGCTCACCGCCGGCGGCGAGGCGACCTGTGCGCCGCCCGTTGTCGCCGGAAATGTCGTCATCGCTCATTGACCTGTGTCGCGTTGCCCGCACACCGCGCACGTCTTGCCCGCCGGATAGGTGGCGCAGCCGCCACCGCCGCGGCGGCTCCACATGGGTTGCACGTCGGCCTGGTACTGCGGCGAGGACTCGACCGCCGCCCACGAGCCGAGGGCGCGCAGCAAGCCGCACGCCCAGCGGCGGCCGGCGACCGTGCCCTCCTCGAGGTAGAGGCAGGCGACGCCGTCGATGTAGCAACAGTGGTCGTCGCCGGCCCCGCAGGACACTATGAGAACGCGACGTCGAAGGTGAATGCGATCGAGTCGTCGGCGGCCAGATTGATCACCGAGAAATCGCCGTAGACGCACATATTGCCGCCCGAGGGCGGATTGCCGGTGCCGGCGGCATCGAACAGCGCCGCCTCGGTGATCGCCCGCGAGCCGGTGGCGACGATCGTCGACACCACCCGAAAGGTGTCGTTGGCGACCGTCGTCGTCTGCTGCGAGCTCGTGCCCGACACGCGCGATTCGGCGGCCGGCGTGGTCATGTCGTTGGCGCTCGCCGCCGCCCCCGAGCCGGTGCCCCAGCCGGCGAACAGCGGCCGCGACGCATAGGCGTGCCAGGCCGCGGTGATATTGGCCAGGCCGCTGTTTTGTACCCGACTAACCATTGATCAATCTCCCCAATTGCCGGCGGATGGCGAAGGCCCAGCGCTTGAGCGGGTTGCGGTGGTAATAGGCCACCACGCCCAGGTGCTCGACCGTGCCATCGGCGCCGCGGGTGACGACGGCGGTGATGCGGCCCTCGCGAACCGCCGCGCCGGCAATTTTCAAAGCCATCTCGGAAAATCCAATCAGACAAAAGCGGGCCGGGCGCCGCAAGGGCGCCCAGCCCTGGCTGGATCAGGTGCGCTTAGCGCGGTAGAGCGCCGACGGCATGGTGCACACCGGCAGCGGGTAGCTGTACACCTCGACGTCGGCGAACTGGTTGCGCCGCTCGTCGGGCACCATCATCGAATAGAACATCTGGCCGTCCTGGCCGAGGTGCTCGAACGATTCGCCGGGCGACATGGCCCACTGGAAAATGCCCGCGTTGGCCGGGAAGAACTTTGCCTTGTCGGTGCCCACCGACACCGTCGAGGTGTCGTCGGTGCCGCGGTAGTTGACGAAGGTCACGCCGGCAAACTGGAAGCTCGCAAACGCGACGTCGCGGCCGAGCGACTGCGCCTCATTGGTCGCCGCGAACATCGCGACGATCTCGGGGTGAGCCATCAGATCGTCCCAGAAATTATCACCGCACAGCGCGTAGATGCGCACCGCGTTACCGCCGAGCCCCTTGAGCGCCCGCAAGATCGACCGCTTGGCCGCGGTCACCAGCTTGCGCAACGCACCCGACGCCGGGTTAGCGTTGTCGAGGTCGAAGTCGACCTCGGCCGGGATGGTCTGGCCGAGCTCGGTCGCCCAGTTGTAGATCGTCGAGCCGTCGGCATCGAGGACCGTGCCCTGGACGCAGCCGAGGCGCAGATTCTCGAAGGTCAGATCCATGTTGCGCATGAGTTGCAGCTGGCGCCGGTTGACCCGGCCGATCAGCGTCTCGAGCGCCTGCTCCTCGCCCATGGCGCGCAGGCCGAGGAGCTCGGACGCCATGATACGGCTGCCCTGCGCCAGGCGCACGGTGGCGAACGGCCGCGCCGTGCGCTTGTCGCCGCCGATCTGCGGCACCGCCGAGGCGCGCGGCGAGGTCTGGATCAGCGCCGGCGCGTTGCTGCGCTCCTCGATGTAGACGGCCTCGGTCATCACCGGGACCGGCTCGAACAGGCCGGGGATGGAGCCGAGATAGCCGGGCACATAGCCGAGCTTGTCGACGGCGGCGATCATTTGCGTCGCGTGAAACGCGTCGCTCTTGAATACGTCCATGGTGATCATGGCTGTGATCTCCTCAAGGGGATGGCCGGCGCCTCACGACGCGGGCAGTTGGTTCAGTTGAATGGCGACCAGGCGGATCAGCGCGGCCGGATATGCAGCGCCTTGAGCGACGCCACGACCGCGGCTTTCTCGCCGCCGGCGGTCGATTCCTCCGGATAGGTGATTAGGTCGTCCTTGACCTCGGCGAGGCGGGCGACGTAGGCGACATTTGGCACCTCGGCGGCGCTGGCGTCGACCGCGTCCCAGATGATGCCGAGCGCCGCCGTGTCGACGTCGCCGGCGGTGTTGAGCGCGCCGTCGTGCGCGACGATCTTGCCGGTGCCGTCGTCCATGACGACCTGGCCGGCGACGAGCACCTCGCCCACCTTGACGGTGCCGACCTCGATCGACAGGGTGTCGGCGATGTAGGCGCCGACGAATTCGCCGGCATGTACCGGCTCGGTGATTGCAGCCATGATTCAGTCCCTCCGAAATAAGGC
>JAYNJY010000341.1:0-3016 GCA_038110665.1 Rhodospirillaceae bacterium
GCGCGGCGCCGCCTCGACCACGACGACGCCTTCGGCGATGCCGGCGATGATGCGGCTGCGGCGCGGGAAGTGCCGTGCCGTCGGCTGTTCGCTCGGCCTTGCCTCGGTGACGAGGGCGCCGGCCTCGGCGATGGCGTCCTGCAATTGGCAGTTCTCGCGCGGATAGGCGACGTCGATGCCGCCGCTGATCACCGCCAGCGTGCCGCTGGCGAGGGCGCCGCGATGCGCCGCCGCGTCGATGCCGCGCGCCAGGCCGGAAACTACCAGCAGCCCGGGCGCGCCGAGATCGCGCGCCAGGGTTTCGGCGAGGTGTTGGCCGTTGGCCGAGGCATTGCGCGCGCCAACCACGGCAATGGCGCGTTGGCCAAGCAATTGGACGTTGCCGCGCACGGTGAGGAAGGCCGGGGCGTCTTCGGCCTGGGCGAGCAAGGGGGGGGTAGGCCGTCTCGCCATGGAACACCAAGGTCGCACCCAAGCGTTCGGACGCGTCGCGTTCGCGTCTGGCGGCGTCCGCGCCGACGACGCGGGGCGCCTCGCCGCAGGCGCGGCGGGCCATTTCGGGCAGTACGGCAAGAGCCGCCGTCGCCGAACCCAAACGCCGCATCAGGCGGTGATAGGTGACGGCGCCGATACGCGGCGTGCGGATCAGCCGGATGCGGTCGATACGTTCGTTTTCAGATATAAAAATATAAATTTCATCACTCATAAAGTGTAGTTTGGCGCAACCGGCATCGGCTGTCAACGATATCGGGAATGCGGGATTAGGCGCTGGCGCTGGGGCGGGCGGAGACGGCGGCGTGCCAGCGTTTGAGCGCGGTTTGCGTATCGGCCGGGCGCTTTTTCACCACGCGGGCGAAATCGATGGCGCAGAGCGCGGCGATGTCGGCCACCGTGAAGGCGGGGCCGGCGACGAACTCGCTCTCGCTGAGGCGCCTGTCGAGCATGTCATAGAAATGGTCGATGCGTACCAGCGCGCGTTCGGCCAGCGCCGGAATCTGGTCGTAGTCGTAGGGGCCGGCGAGGGCGCGGCCTTTGAAGAAGTCGACGGAATTGCGCACCGCCTCGGCGACGCAGGCGAGGCCCTCGAGCTCCATTCGCCGGTGCCACATCTCGACCGTCGCCTTACCGAGCGCGCCGGTGCCGAACAGCGCCGGCTCGGGTTTGATCTCCTCGAAGTAGCGGCAGATTGCCATGCTTTCGGTCAGCACGGTGCCGTCGTCGAGTTCCAGCGCCGGCACGGCGAGGCGCGGATTGACCTTCTTGAATTGGTCCGACATCTGCTGGCGCTTGGCCAGGTCGACGCCGATGAGTTCGAGCTCGATGCCTTTTTCGGCGGCGAAGATGCGGACCCGGCGCGGGTTCGGCGCCATCTTGTAGTCGTAGAGTTTCATGATTGCGCTCCTTCGCTCGCAGGTTGCGGCTTCTTCTTGGCGCCGATGCGGCTTTCCTCACCGCGCATCAGCCGGGCGATGTTCTGGTGATGGCGGACGATGGCGAGGACGGCGAGGCCCCCGGCCATCAACGCGACGCCCTTGAGGCCGAGCCAATAGGCGACTCCCGGTGCGGCCGCCAGCGCCACCAGTGCCGCCAGCGACGAATAGCGGAACGTACCGGCGACCAGGAGCCATGCGGCGCAGGCGGCGACGCCGACCGGCCAGGCGGTGACGAGCAGCACGCCCAAGGTGGTGGCGACGCCCTTGCCGCCCTTGAACTTTAACCAGACCGGAAAATTGTGGCCGACGACGGCGGCGAAGCCGGCGATGAGGCCGGCCTCCGCGCCCCAGAAGTGCGCCGCCAGCACGGCCGCCGCCGCGCCCTTGCCCGAATCGCAGACCAACGTCAGGAGGGCGAGCGGCTTGTTGCCGGTGCGCAATACGTTGGTGGCGCCGATGTTGCCCGAGCCGATGGCGCGGATATCGCCGAGGCCGGCCATGCGCGTGAACACCAGGCCGAACGGCACCGAACCGAGCGCGTAGCCGACGATGGCGGCATAGGCGTGCAACGGGCCGAGCGCGTCCATGCGTCAGGCTCCGTCGGCGACGTAGACGGCGCGTCCGTCGACCACGGTGCGCAGCACCCGGCCCTGGACCGGGCGACCGTCGAAGGGAGAGTTCTTGGATTTCGAATGCAGCCGCTCCTCGGTCACCTTCCAGCCCGTTTCGGGCTCGAACACAACGAGATCGGCGGCGGCGCCGGCGACCAGCCGGCCAGCCTGCAGGTTCATCAGTTCGGCCGGTTTCGACGTGATCAGCGCGATTGCGTCGATTAGGTTCATGGCGCCGTTGTGGACGAGTTCGAGCGTGACCGGCAGCAGGGTTTCCAGGCCGGTGCCGCCGAAAGCGGCCTCGGCGAAGGGCAGGCGCTTCGATTCCTCGTCCTCCGGCATGTGATCGGAGGCAATGGCGTCGATGGTGCCGTCCTGCAGGCCCTGGATCACGGCCTGGCGGTCGGCCTCGGCGCGAAGCGGCGGCGACAGCTTGGCGAAAGTGCGGTAGTCGCCGATTGCCAGTTCATTTAGCGCGAAATAGGGCGGTGCGGTGTCGCAGGTAATGCGGAGCCCGGTCTGCTTGGCACGGCGCACGGCATCGATGGCGGCAGCGGTCGATAGATGCGCGAAATGCAGCCGTCCGCCGGTCATCTCGACGAGGCGGATGTCGCGCTCGACCAGGATCACTTCGGCCAGCCTCGGAATGCCTGAGAGGCCCAATCGCGTCGCCGTCTCGCCGGCGTTCATCATGCCGCCGCGGACCAGCGAGGGTTCCTCCGGATGCTGTACGATGAGGAAACCGAAGGTGCCGGCGTAGTCGAGCGCGCGGCGCATGACCATGGCGTCGGAAACGGCATGGACGCCGTCAGTGAAGGCGACCGCGCCGGACTGCGCGAGCATGCCCATCTCGGTCAGTTCCGATCCCTTCAGGCCCTTGGTCACGGCGCCGTAGCAGTAGACCTTGGCGAGGCCGTGCTTGCGCGCGCGTCGGGCGACGAACTCGACCGTCGACATGTCGTCGATGACCGG
>JAYNJY010000342.1:0-3009 GCA_038110665.1 Rhodospirillaceae bacterium
CTGCTGGACCGGACGCGCGGCCGGACGGAACGGACCGGCCGAGGCAGCATGTAGCGTAACGGGGGCAAAATTATGGCGCCTGTCCAGAGCGACCGCAACCGATGGACAAGCGCCATATTAAACCGGTTCCCCGGCGCGGCTTAGCTGCCGGCGCCGGTGACCTTGGTCACGCCGCGGCGGTTCTGCGACCAGGCTTCCTCGTTGGAGCCCAGCGCCACCGGGCGCTCCTTGCCGTAAGAGATGGTCTTGACCCGCTCCGGATTGACGCCGGCGCCGACCAGGTAGTCCTTCACCGAGTTGGCGCGGCGCTCGCCGAGAGCCAAGTTGTACTCGCGCGTGCCGCGCTCGTCGCAGTGACCTTCAATGGTGACGGTCACCGACGGGTTGGCTTTCATCCAGGCGACCTGCTTGTTGAGCGTGCTCTGCTGGTCGGGACGAACGCTGAACTTGTCGAAGTCGAAGAACACACGGTCGCCGACGTTGACGACCAGGTCCTGCTGTGAGCCCGGCTTGATGCCGGACGGTGCGGCCATTGCCGAAGTTGCCGGCTTCTGAGCGCTGGCGCCGCTGCCCGAGCCCTTGCCGGTTTCCGTGGAGGCGGTTTCGCAAGCCGCCAACAAAGCTACCGCCGCAAGGGCGCTCAAAATCTTGAATCGCATGTTTGTCTCCCCCTAATCGGGAAATTATTGAATCCTACGTAACGCTTGCGCCGGCACAAACCGTGTTGGCTTTCATCGCTTTCGCGTCGTCCACGCGTCGCACCTTGGGTCACGCTTGGACGGACGGCGGACACTAGAAATCCCGCCGACGGGCGCGTATCACGAATGTAATAAATCGACTGACCGACGATTCCAAGCGTTTTTTTAAGTAAAAGCGTTGAATCACAAAGATATTACGAGTCCGTTACAGTCCGTGATCGCCGTTCTACCGG
Source organism: Rhodospirillaceae bacterium (assembly GCA_038110665.1). Lineage (GTDB taxonomy): Bacteria > Pseudomonadota > Alphaproteobacteria > Rhodospirillales > Casp-alpha2 > TMED8. The sequence continues at coordinate 932 of JAYNJY010000342.1, forward strand.
CGCGATTAGGGAATCAGCGGCGACCAGGCCGGGTCCGAGGCATCCATCGGCGTCACGATTTCGCGCTCGTTGGCGCCGGTCAGATCGACCGACCACAGCCGCGATTTGCCGCCCGAGCCGTCCGACCCCATGCGGCCCTGGCGGAAGAACATCAGAACGCGGCCGTTCGGCGACCAGGTCGGCGCCTCGACAAAGAAATCCTTGGCGAGCAGGCGCTCGCCGGAGCCGTCCGGATACATCACACCGATGTAGAAAAGCCCACCCGCCATCTTGGTGAATGCGATCAAGTCGCCGCGCGGCGACCACACCGGCGTCGCGTAGCGGCCCGAGCCGTGGCTGATGCGGCGCACGCCCGAACCGTCGGCGTTCATCACGTAGAGCTGCTGCGAGCCGCCGCGGTCCGAGTTGAACACGATCTGGCGCTGGTTCGGCGCATAGCTGGGCGAGGTGTCGATGGCGGAATGGTTGGTCAACTGACGCACCGCCCGGGTCGAGAGATTCATCTCGTAGATCTCGGTGTTGCCGTCCTTGGCCTTGCTCATGATCACGCTCTTGCCGTCGGGCGAGAAGCGTGGCGCGAACTTCATGTCGGGGAAGTCGCCGAGGATTTCCTGGCGCCCGGTGTCGATGTTGTAGATGTAGGCCCTGGGCAGGTTGCCGTAAAAGGAGACATAGGTGATCTCCTGGAGCGTCGGCGAGAACCGCGGCGTCAGCACCAGCGATCCGCCGTCGGTGAGGAAGCGGTGGTTGGCGCCGTCCTGGTCCATGATGGCTAGGCGCTTGACGCGGCGGTTGGGCGGCCCGCTCTCGGCGATGTAGACGATGCGCGTGTCGAAGTAGCCGTCCTCGCCGGTCAGCCTCTTATATATGGCGTCGGCGATAATGTGCGCGACGCGGCGCCAGTTGTCGGGAATGGTGAAATAGGCGAGCCCGACCATCTGCTGCTCGGCGAGCACGTCCCAGAGCCGGAACTCGACGCGCAGCCGGCCGTCGGTGACGATATGGGCGCGCCCGTGCACCAGCGCCTGGGCGTTGATAACGCGCCAGTCGCCGAAACGCGGCAGGGTCTTGATGTCCTTGGCCTTCTGGACAAAGGCCCTCGAGTCGAGCGGACGAAACAGGCCCGAGCGCTCTAGGTCGGCGGCGATGACGCGCGCCATGTCTGCCCCGTACTTCGACGGCAGCGAGTCGGCGCCGACGAAATCTGTCACAGCGATCGGGATCGGTTCGACCACGGCCTTGGTGATGTCGATCCTCAGTTCCGCCTGCGCACCTCGCCCTGCGAACGCCACCAGCGCCAGGAGCGCGATCGCCCATACGCACGCACCGCGGCCGCATGCCAGCCGACGCCGAACCATCATCAGAACATCTCCCGGGGATTGAAATTCAAGGTCATAGTTTGCCATTGCTCATACTTCTCGGGCGGCAGCTTGAACGGCTGGCACCTCGGATTCAAGACCGCTCTTAACGCCGCTTCCGCGGAGATGCGGAAAAAGTTGTCGGCCACCATGCGCTGGCTATCCTTCACCTGTGCCTCCCGCACCGTTCCGTCGCGATTCATGACGACGTGCACGGCGATGTTCATTTCCTTCGCGTTCTTCGCGCCGGCCGGCAGGTTCCAGCATTGGCTGATCTGCCGGCGCACGAGATCGATCTCGCTGATCGACAACGGTTTCGAGGGATTGTGTTCTTTTGATGACGGCCGCTGCTGCAGCACGTCGGCGATCGATTGCTCGAACGACGGCTTCTTCTCCTCTGGCTCCTCCGGCTTCGGCCTGGGCGGCTGTTTCTTCAACTCCTCGATGGTCTTCAGCACCGACTGGAACTGATCGGCCGGCTTCGGCGGCTTCGGCTTCTTCGGCGGCTTCCGGTTGGCGAACTTCGGCTTCGGCTCCGGTTTCGGTTCGGGCTTGGGTTCGGGCTCAGCCTTCGGCTTGGGCGCCGGTTCGGGTTCGGGTTCGGGCTTTGCCTTGGGCGCGGGTTCGGGTTCCGGCGTCGGCTGCGGTGGCGGCGGCGGTGGCGTCTCGGCCTGGGGCGGCTCGGGCGGCGGCGGCGCTTCCCTCGGCCTCTCTTCCTTC
>JAYNJY010000343.1:0-3004 GCA_038110665.1 Rhodospirillaceae bacterium
TGGTGAACAATGAATTCACCCGGCGCGCGACGCCCGAATTGGCGTATTTGCCGGGTAATGTGGTGTGTTCGGCCAACTTGTCATCAGCGGACTGGCCACCGGAGCGCTCTATGCGCTGACCGCGGTTGCGGTCGTCGTGGTGTTCCGCAACACCCGTACCATCAACCTAGCGCAGGGCGACTTCTCGATGATCGGCGCCTTCGCGGCGATGATCTTCATCAAGGACTTCGGCCTCAACTACTACGTCGCGCTGGCGCTGGCGGTGGTCGTCTGCGTCACCCTCGGCATCGCCTTCGAGCGCCTGGTGATGCGGCCGATCGCCGATTCGGATTGGCTCACGCTGTTCACCGCGACGCTCGGCATGTACTACGTGTTGCACGGCACGGCCGGCTGGTTTTGGGGCCGTGACACCAAGGCGTTTCCGGTCACCTTCGATCCGACGCCGATCCAGGTGATCGGCGGCCTGGTCAGCCAGGGCCACGTCATCAACATGGCCTGGGCGGCGGCGATCGGGCTGATGCTGTTCGCGTTCTTCCGCTACACCAAGCAGGGCATCGCCATGCGCGCCGTGACCGACGATCCGGACACCGCCATGCTGATGGGCATTCCGGTCCGCTTCATCGTGCTGCTGACCTGGGGCATGGCCGGCTTTCTCGCCGCATTCGCCGGCGTGCTGCTGGCGCCGATCGTCTACGTCGCGCCCGAGATGATGGACGAGGTCCTGATCAAGGGCTACGTCGCGGCGGTGTTCGGCGGGCTCTACTCGATCCCCGGCGCCATCCTCGGCGCGCTGATGATCGGCGTCGCCGAGAACATCGCCGGCGGCTATCTCGGCGCGCACTACAAGACGGCGACCGCCTTCGCGATGATCGTGGTGCTGCTGGCGTTCCGGCCGCAGGGCCTGTTCGGCATCCAGAAACGGCGGGAGTTCTGATCGCCATGGCGTCCCCGTCCCGCACCGGCCGCGTCGCCGAACTGAAGCAGCGTTTCCGGCGTCACAACACGGTCGCCGTCGGCGCGCTGTTCGCGCTTGCGTTCGCGTTTCCGTTCATGCCCGGCGTCGAGGGCTGGATGGCATCGCAGGCGGCGCTGATCATCATCTACATCATCGCCGCGCAGGGCGTCAGCATCCTGACCGGTTACACCGGCCTGGTCACCGTCGGCCACGGCGGTTTCCTCGCCATCGGCGCCTACTCGTCGGCGCTGCTGAGCAAGTACTTCGAGGTCGACCTCGCCATCGGCATCGCCGCCGGCGGCGTGATGGCCGGCCTGATCGGCTTCGCGCTCGGCCTAGTGTTTCTGAGATTATCGGGCGCGTTCATGGCGATCGGCACGCTCGGTTTCGCCTTCTTCGTCGGCACCGTCATCAACAACGTGCCGACCCTCGAGGGCCGCGAGGGCATCACGCTGCCGGACAACCATGTCCTCGGCATCGAGATCGGCGACTTCGGTTTCTACATCGTCGCGCTCAGCTGTCTCGCGCTGACCACGCTGTTCATCTACCGCCTGGTGCATTCCGGCGTCGGCCGCGCGTTCATGGCGCTGCGCGATTCCGAGCGCGCCGCCGAAAGTAGCGGCGTCAACCGGCTGCTCTACCGCACGCTGTCGTTTTCGGTCAGCGCCGCGGTCACCGGCGTCGCCGGCGCGCTCAACGCGCACATCGTCAACTACGTTTCGGCCGAGGTGTTCGCCGACATCTGGTACTCGGTCGACTTCCTGGTCGCCACCGTGGTCGGCGGCTCGGCGATGTTGATGGGGCCGTTCATCGGTGGCGTGTTCATCGTCATGGTGCCGTTCTTCTTCGAACAGCTCGCCGACTTCGCCTTCATCCTCAAGGGCGTGGTGCTGATCGGCGTGCTTTTGCTGGCACCGGCCGGCATCGCCGAGGTGCTGTCGCGCCCGATCCGCGCCTGGCGCGCGCGCCGGCTGGCGGCGGCCCAGAAGGACGGGGGCGAGCAATGACCGACCTGCTCCGCTGCGAGAACGTCATGGTCAGCTTCGGCGGCGTCATCGCCTGCAACAACATCTCGCTGGCCGTGCCACAGGGCCGCATCGTCGGCCTGATCGGCCCCAACGGCGCCGGCAAGACGACGCTGTTCAACGTGCTGACCCGGTTCCAGGACTGCGACGAGGGCACGCTCCAATTCGACGGCAAGGACATCGGCCAGCGCAAGCCGCACGAGATGGCCGGGCTCGGCCTCACCAGCACGTTCCAGAACATCAACCTGTTCGGCGAGCAGTCGGTGCTGGCCAACATCCTGATCGGCGCCCACCACCACATCGGCAATCCGTTCGCCAACATGTTCGGGCTGCCGGCGGCGCGCAGGAACGAACGCGCGCTGATCGAGAAGGCGGAGCACATCGCCGAGATGCTGCGGATTTCCGACGAGCTCGACAACCTGGTCAAGAACCTGCCCTACGGCCACCAGAAACGCGTCGAGATGGCGCGCGCGCTCGCCTCGGACCCGCGCATCATCCTGCTCGACGAGCCGGTCGCCGGCTGCAACGACGAGGAGACCGCCGATCTCAAGGAGATCGTCAGGCGCGTCAACAGCGACCTGGGCGTCACCGTGTTCCTGGTCGAGCACGACATGTCGATGGTGATGAGCGTGTGCGACTACATCTAAGACATCAACTGGCTGCTCACCGCCGGGCGCGCCGCCGGCAAGCCGCGCAAGGCCGCACTTACCGTCAACAGCGTCTACGGCATCCTGCGCGCCGCCGCCAACGGCGCTGGCATCGCGGCGCTGCCCTATTACCTGAGCGCCGACCAGCCCGACCTGGTCGAGATCCTGCCCGATCTCAAGGGCCCGAAATTCGACGTCTATTTCGTCTATCCCGAGGAAATGCGCCACTCGAAGCGCATCCGCGTGCTGCGCGACTTCCTGCTCGACGAGGTAAAGGCCGACAAGGGAAGAGGCGCCGACTGACGCCGGCGCCTCAGTTTTCGTAGACGTTGGTGAGCGAACCAATGCCGTCGATGTTGATCTCGACGGTGTTGACC
>JAYNJY010000344.1:0-3000 GCA_038110665.1 Rhodospirillaceae bacterium
GGGATGCCGCGCACGCCGTACTTCGACGGCGTCATCGGATTGTCGTCGATGTTGACCTTGGCGACCGTGACGCGGTCGCCCATGACCTTGTCGAGTTCGTCGAGCGCCGGCGCGATCTGCTTGCACGGACCGCACCATTCCGCCCAGAAATCGACCAGCACGGGGCCGTCGGCCTTGAGAACGTCGCTGTCGAATGTGTCGTCGGTGACCTGTTTGAGCATGGGTTTGATCCTGTGTCGAGGGCAGGTGGGAGGGGACTTCGCGGCTCCTGAAAATCTAGGCAGGCAGGGCGCCGAGGTCAAGGTAACCCTGGCGCATTATCGCTTGCGGCGCCGGGCGCATGACGTTCGAGCAGGGTATCGGACAGCGGCATCAGCCGGGGGCCGTCGGTCCACACCAGGGCGGCGCGGACCGGTCGGTCGGGGTAGATTTGGGCGAGCAGCGCGCGATAGGTCGCCATTTGCCTGAGATAGGCCTCGGCGACACCCGATTCGACCTCGGGCGGCGGCCGGTTGGTCTTGAAGTCGACGACCAGGATCTCGTCGTCGCGAACCAAAAGCCGGTCGATCTGGCCGGAAACGACGACCGGCGCACCGTCCCCGGCGGCCAGCGTGCCGACCAGCGGCACTTCGGCGCGGCTGCCTGGGCCGAACAGGGCGGCGAACGAAGGATGCTCGATCACCGCCAGGGTTTCCGCCGAGATCGCCTCGGCTTCCGCCTCTGAAAGCTCGTGCGCCGGCAGCTTGAGATAGCGCGAGGCCGCGTCACGGCGCCGATCGGCCGCGATCTCCGGCAGCGTCTGCAACAGGGCATGGACCAAGCGGCCGCGGCGGAAGCGGCCGGTGTCGTTGTCCGCGAGCGGAGAGCGGGCCGGCGGTTCGCTCTCCGGCCGGGACGGGCTCAAGGGGCGCGTCGGCGCCGGTTCGGCCGGCGCCGGGGCAAGCGCCCATGGCTCAAGTTCGGCCTCGGCGGCGCCGGGCAGGGCGTCCGCCACCTGCTTGGGCGCGGACTTCTGGCGCGAGGTCAGCCGCAGCATGACGTCGCCGTCGCCTTCGGCGTCGAACCGTTCGGTCGTGTCCAGGGTTTTCAGGCCTTCCTCGACGAGGCGGTGCCAGCAGCCGTCTTCGAGATCGTTCTTGCCCTGCCAGCCGCAGACGTAGAGCCGGTCCTCGGCGCGCGTCATGGCGACGTAGAGCAGCCGGCGGTATTCCTTGAGCGTCGCGGCGCGCTCTTTCTCGGCGATGGCGGCGCTGACGGCCTCCTCGTTGTCCTTGAAGGCCGGCCACAAGACGAAGCCCGGCTCATTGCCGCCCGCAGCGACGTCGCCCCAGCGTACCTTGGCCTCCAGTTGCACCGCCGGCAGCGAACAGGTGTCGGCGAGGAACACGATACGCGCCTGCAGGCCCTTGGCGCCGTGCGTGGTCATCACCCGGACCTCGCCGCCGCCCTGTTCCAGGTCGCGCTTGACCTCGGTCTCGCCGCGGCCGACCCAGTCGAGGAAGGCCTCGAGCGAGGGCACGTGGTCGCGCTCGAAATCCAAGGTCAGCCCCAAGAACTCGGCGACCAGGTCGGCCGCCTCGGGGCCGAGATGGGCGGCCAGGGCCTCGGCGCCGCCGCCGGCGAGGAGTGCCGCGAAAAACTCGAACGGTGGCATGGTGTCGGCGCGGGCGAGTAATGTTTCGAGCCGCTCCGCGGCGCGGGCGAAAACGGGGCTTTCGTCGCGGCGGGCGCGCAGTTCCGGCCAGAGCCCGCGCTTGCGCCCGTGGGCGAGACGGAACAGGCCTTCCTCTTCCATCTCCACGAACGGCCCCTTTAGCACGACCGCGGTGTTGAGGTCGTCGTCGGGCAGCAGCGCGAAGCGCCCGGCGGCGACCAGGTCCATGACCGCGAGATGGTCGGCGAGCACCATGCGGTCACGGCCGGCGACGGGAATGTCACGGTCCTTGAGCGCGCGCACCATCTCCTCGGTGAAGATGCCACGGCTCCTGACCAGGATCAGGATGTCGCCGGCACGGATCGGCCGGCCCTGGGATTCGAGTTCGGCCCCACCCTCGATCCAGCCCTTGACGGTGTTGGCGATCTTTTCCGCGAGCCGCACCTGCGGGTCGCTTGGCGCCATTTCGTCCAGCGGCGCGTCCCAGGGCGTGTCGTCGTCGGCGGGCACTTCGCGCATGGGCGCCCACAGTTCGACTAGGCCGGCGTCGTCCGCCCGCGACGGTAGGTGGCGGATCGGGTGGCCGTCCCAACTCAGGCCGTCCGTTGCGTCGGGGCTTGAGAACACCGCGTCGACGGCCTGCAGCACCGCCGGGGTCGAGCGCCATGAAAGCGCCATCTCGACCCGGTTCCAGCAGCCGCCGGCGGCGCGGGCGTCGTCGGCCATGGCCTTGCCGGTCGAGCCGAACAGCGCCGGGTCGGCGCCCTGGAACGAATAGATCGACTGCTTCTCGTCGCCGACCGCGAAAAGCGTACGCGGCCGATCGGTCTCGCGGCCGAAGCCGGAAAAGAAATCGCCGGCGAGCGCACGGATCACCGCCCATTGACGCGGGCTGGTGTCCTGCGCTTCGTCGACCAGGATGTGGTCGATGCCGCCGTCGAGCTTGTAGTGCACCCAGGAGACGTCGCCCGGTTCGCCCAAGAGTTCGCCCGCCTTGCCGATGAGATCGTCGTAATCGACCATGGCGCGCTCGCGCTTGAGGCGTTCGTATTCGTCGAGCAGCGCCGCGCTGACGGTGAGCAGGGCCTCGGTGTTTTCGGTCACGGTGACTGCCTTGAGCCGTTGCACGATGCCGTGGACGCGGTCCTGTTCGGCGAGCAGGACGTCGAGCGCGCCGGGGTCGGCCTCTGCAGGTTTCTTGGTGATCAGGCCGGAGGCCGCGCGCGGTTCCAGCTTCTGGGTGAGGTAGATGGTGGCGTAATCGTCAAGGAAGCCGGCGGCGCGGGCCGGCGGATCTAGCGCGAGCCAGGCACGGATCACAGCGGCGCGTTCGCCGTCCTTAATGG
>JAYNJY010000345.1:0-433 GCA_038110665.1 Rhodospirillaceae bacterium
GGCACGCAGCACCTGGAGCGCGGCCTGGCGGTCGCGTTCGGCGCAGGCGACACGCAGCTTGGCCATGGCGCTGGCGACGGCGGGCATGTCGGCGGCGCGCGGCTGCGCCAGCAGGATGCCGGCGGCGGGCGACGGCTCCGGCGGCTCGGCGCCGTGGAACACTTCCTCTAACAGCTTCTCGCCGGGACGCAAGCCGACGACCTCGATCTTGACGTCCTTGTCGGGCTCGAGCCCGGCCAGGCGGATCATCTGGCGGGCGAGATCGATGATCTTCACTGGCTCGCCCATGTCGAGCACGCAGATGTTGCCGGGCGGCACGCCGGCGCCCAAGGCGGTGGCCTGCAGCACCAGTTCGACGGCCTCGCCGATGGTCATGAAGTAGCGGCTCATGTCGGGATCGGTGACGGTCACGTCCCCGCCGTGTTCGAGCAGT
>JAYNJY010000345.1:443-2994 GCA_038110665.1 Rhodospirillaceae bacterium
ACGTTGCCGAAGCGCACGGTGACGAAGCGCGTGCCCGCACCCTTGGCCGCCGCCTCGATGTCGCGCGCCTGGCAGTAGATTTCGGCCAGGCGCTTCGACGCGCCCATGACCGAGCTCGGGTTGACCGCCTTGTCGGTGGAGATCACCACCATGTGGCCGACGCCGTGTTCGAGGCAGGCGTCGGTGACGTTGACAGTGCCGAGCGTGTTGGTGGCGATGCCCTCGATGACGTTCTGCTCGACCATGGGCACGTGCTTCAAGGCGGCCGCGTGGAAGACGATATCGGGCTTGGCGCCAGCGAACACGTCGGCGAGGCGCCCGGCGTCGCGCACGTCGGCGATACGGCTTTCGCGCTTGAGGCCGGGGAAGCTCTCCGAGACCTCGAGGTCGATGCGGTAGAGTGCGTATTCGGAATTGTCGAGCAGCGTCAGCGCCGCCGGCTTCAAGGCGGCGATCTGGCGCACCAGTTCGGCGCCGATGGAGCCGCCGGCGCCGGTGACCAGCACGCGCCGGCCGTTGACCAGCCGCGCCATGGCGTCGCGGTCGAGCGGCACCTGCGGGCGGCCCATCAAGTCCTCGACGTCGACCGGCTTGATCTCGAGCTTGTCGGCGAGGCCGGCTTTGAAATCGGTCAGCTTGGGCAGGCGCGCCAGCGTCAGGCCGAGGCCGCCGGCGGCGTCGAACAGTTGGCGCACGCGGGCGCCGTCCATGTCGTCCTTGGTCAGGATCAGGCGCCTGGGTGCCATCCCCTTGGCCTTGAGCTGGGCGACGGCATTGGCCAGGTTGCCGACCGAGTCGATGACCTGGACGCCGTGGATCTCGCGGCCGACCCGGCCGGTGTTCTCGGCCAGGATGCCGACCGCGCGGTAGTTGGCCTCCGAACCCTGGCGCAGCGCGCGCAGGAAAAGTTCCGCCCCGTCACCGGCGCCGACCAAAAGCACGGGCACGGCGCCGCTGGCGGCCTGGCCGGCATCGAGGTTGAAACGGCGGTCCTTGACCAGCCGGTAGAGGAAGCGCGGGCCGCCCAACAGCGCCATCAGCACGAACCACTCGATCACCAGCACCGAGCGCGGCAGCGATTCCAGGCGCAACCAGAGGAACATGACGAAGGCGAAGATGAGGACGGTCAAGGAGACCGCGCGGGTGATCGCCCAGAGATCGTTCAGCGACGCATAGCGCCACACGCCGCGGTAAAGGCCCGAGAGCCAGAACACCGAGGCGGCGATGACGGTGAACAGCGCCGCCGCGGCAAGCCAGGTTTCGCGGTAGTATTCGATGATCCAGAAATCGAGGCGGAGGTAGACCGAGATGGCGAACGACAGCGCCGCCATGACGATGTCATGGCCGAAAACGATCCAGCCGCGGGACTGTATCTTATGCACGATCGGCATCTGCGGACTGCTGCCCCATGTGCTTATGCGTTGCCGTCACCGCGGCTCTTAAACCAAGCCGCCGTCAGTTCCAAGCCCTGATCGACGCCGAGGTCCGGCCGCCAGCCGAGCTTGGCGCGGATCGGGCCGTCGTCGACCTCGAGCGAGCCGGTCAGGCGCGCGACCTGCGCCTCCTTGCCGGCGATCTTGCCGGCGAGCTTGAGCAGCCCCATCGGCACCGGCAGCCGCCTGGCCGGGCTGCCCATGGCCTTGCCCAGGCGCCGGCAAAGCTCGGTGGTCGAGAGGTCCTCGCCGTCGCGCACCAGGTAGGTCCGGCCGGCGGCGGCGGGCTGCTCGACCGCGCACTTGATGGCGCCGGCCAGGTTGCCGGCGTGGATCAGGCTTCGGCGGTTGGCGATCATGCCGAACGGCAGCCATTTGCCCGCCGCGATGGCCTGCATCAGCGCCAGGAAATTGCCCTTCACGCCGGCGCCATAGACCAAGGGCGCTCGCAGGATGACGAAATCGGTGTTGGTGCCCTCGGTGGCGCGGCGGGTCTCGACCTCGGCGTCGCGCTTGGTGATGCCGTAGGGGTCCTGCGGCGCCGGGGTGTCGTCGGCGGTGAACGGGCGGCCGTGGGTGGCCTCGCCGTTGACCTTGATCGAACTCATCAGCACGACGCGTTTGACGCCGAGCAGCGCCGCCTCCATGACAAGGCGCCGCGTCGCCTCCACGTTGATGCGCCGGTAGGCCATCATCGGGTTGGGCGCGGTCTCTTCCATGACGTGGGCGCGCGCCGCCAGGTGAACGATCGCGTCGACCCCCTGCATGGTGTCGCGCCAGAAGGTGCCCGGCGTCAAATCGCCGACATTGCAGATGCTGACGGCGCCCGGTAGTTCCGGCGCGCTGTCGTGGCGGATGGCGGCGATGACCTCATGTCCGGCGTCGAGCAATAGCGGACAGAGGTGCTGGCCGACGAAACCGTTGGCACCGGTGATCAGGACGCGCACGTCGATTCCTCTCGGATCGCTGTTCCGAATTCATCGCAGCATAAAGCAGCCGTGGCCGAAAGCCGAACGCTTTGGCGAGCGTTTGTCACGCGCCCGCCCCTATGCGCCCCGGGCCCGCATGACGCGGCGGCGCACCAGCCTGCCGAGCAAGGATTTCGGCCGGTTTTCGAG
>JAYNJY010000346.1:0-271 GCA_038110665.1 Rhodospirillaceae bacterium
CCGCGAAGGCGGCCGCACCGTCGGCGCCGGCGTCGTGTCGTCCATCGTCGAGTAACAGAAGAGTAAATGCCGGCCCCATTGTGGGGCCAGCGTATTGATTTGGGGCTACGGCCATGGAACAACAAAATATCAGAATTCGGCTAAAGGCGTTCGACCATCGCGTCCTCGACCAGTCCGCCCGTGAAATCGTGAATACGGCGCAGCGCACGGGGGCGACGGTCCGTGGACCCATCCCGCTCCCAACGAAGAAGGAAAAGTTCACCATCCTCGT
>JAYNJY010000346.1:281-2989 GCA_038110665.1 Rhodospirillaceae bacterium
GCCGACGCGCATCGAGAAGTTCACGGTGCTGCGTTCGCCGCACATCGACAAGAAGTCTCGCGAGCAGTTAGAAATCCGTACCCATAAGCGTGTGCTGGATATCGTCGATCCGACTCCGCAGACCGTCGATGCGTTGATGAAGCTCGATCTCGCCGCCGGCGTCGATGTCGAGATCAAACTCTAGGGGCTGACAATGCGTATAGGTTTGATTGCACAGAAGTTGGGTATGACCCGCCGCTTCGACGCGGACGGCACTCATGTGCCGATTACCGTGCTGAAGCTCGACAATGTCCAGGTCGTGCAGCAGCGCACGACCGAAAAGGACGGCTACACCGCCGTTCAGATCGGTTGGGGCGCCGCCAGGGTGAAAAACATTTCCAAGGCCATGCGCGGTCACTTCGCCGCGGCCAAGGTCGAGCCGAAGCTTGAGCTGGCCGAGTTCCGTGTCTCCGAGGACGCGTTGATCGACGTCGGACAGGAACTGGTTGCCAGCCATTTCGTTCCGGGCCAGAAGGTCGACGTTTGCGGCGTCACCATCGGCAAGGGCTTTGCCGGTGCCATGAAGCGCCACGGTTTCGGCGGTTTGCGTGCTTCGCACGGCGTTTCCATCTCGCACCGTTCGCATGGTTCGACCGGTCAGCGCCAGGACCCCGGGAAGGTGTTCAAGGGCAAGAAGATGGCTGGCCACATGGGCGACACGCGTGTCACCACGCAAAACCTGGTCGTGGTCGACGTTGACGACGAGAACGGCCTGATCCTGGTGCGTGGCGCGGTGCCTGGTGCAAAGGGCGGTTTCGTGCGCATCACCGACGCGGCCAAGACCGATCGTCCGGCCGAAGCGCCGTACCCGGCGGGCGTTCGCAGCGCCGCCGCTGAAGCGGCTCCGGCCGCCGAGGCTCCGGCCGATGCCGAAGCCGTTGAAAAAGACGAAGCGGAGAAGGAATAACCGGCCATGAAATGCGACGTCATCGATTTGGCCAACAAGAAGACCGGCACCATCGATCTCGATGATGCGGTGTTCGGCGTCGAGGTTCGCCGTGACCTCCTGGCCCGTACCGTGAACTGGCAGCTCGACAAGCGTCAGTCCGGCAACCACAGCACCAAGGGCCGCTCGGAGATCAGCGGCACCAAGGCGAAGCCGTTCAAGCAGAAGGGAACCGGTCGGGCGCGTCAGGGCACGCATCGCGCGCCACAGATGCGTGGCGGCGGTATTGTCTTCGGGCCGCAGGCGCGTAGCCACGCCACCGTCCTGCCGAAGAAAGTCCGCCGTTTGGCGTTGAAGAGCGCGCTGTCGGCGAAGCACGCCGAAGGCAAGTTGATCGTCCTCGAGGATGCCAAGGCCAAGTCGCCGAAGACCGCCGAGTTGGCGAAGGCGCTGAAAAGCCTCGGTTGGGGCCGTACGCTGCTGATCGATGGGCTCGAACTCGACACCAATTTCGCCATGGCTGCGAGAAACATCGCCGAGTTCGACGTTCTGCCGAGCGTTGGCGCCAACGTCTACGACATCCTGCGCCGTGACACCCTGGTCCTGACCAGAGACGCGGTCCAGCAGCTGACGGAGCGGTTGAAATGAGCAAGTACGCAATCCAGCGCGACAAGAAGCCGAGCCGCGAGCGGATGTATGAGCTGCTGCGTTCGCCGCTGATCACGGAAAAGTCGACCCTGATCAGTGAACACAGCCAGGTCAGCTTCTGGGTGCCGCTCGATGCCGACAAGTTCGAAATCAAGCATGCCGTCGAAGGCCTGTTCGACGTGAAGGTCACCAACGTCAACACGCTTCGCTCGAAGGGCAAGCTGAAGCGTTTCCGCGGCCGCCCGGGCGAGCGTAGCGACCGCAAGAAGGCGATCGTCACCCTGGCCGAAGGTCAGTCCATCGACGTGACGACCGGAATTTGAGTAGAGGTTCGGACCCATGGCACTGAAAACATTCAATCCGACGACCCCCGCCCAGCGCGCGTTAGTAATCGTCGACCGTTCGGGCCTCTGGAAAGGCAAGCCGGAGAAGGCCCTGACCGAGGGCTTGCGTGGCAAGGGCGGGCGCAACAACGCAGGGCGCGTCACCGCGCGTCGCCGTGGTGGTGGCCACAAGCGCCGCTATCGCGTCGTCGACTTCAAGCGCCGCAAGTACGGCATGCCGGCGACCATCGAACGCATCGAGTACGACCCGAACCGCACCGCCTTCATCGCGTTGATCAAGTACGAAGACGGCGAACTGTCTTACATCCTGGCGCCGCAGCGCGTGCGCGTCGGCGATCAGGTGGTGTCCGGTGAATCTGCCGACATCAAGCCGGGCAACGCCATGCCCATGCAGAACATCCCCGTCGGCACCATCGTCCACAACGTGGAGATGAAGCCGGGCAAGGGCGGCCAGTTGGCCCGTTCCGCGGGCACCTACTGCCAGATCATCGGCAAGGACCAGGGCTACGCCCAGCTTCGTCTGATTTCCGGCGAGCTTCGCATGGTGCGGGCCGAGTGCATGGCCACCATCGGCGCGGTCTCCAACCCGGACCAGCAGAACATCAAGATCGGCAAGGCGGGCCGCAGCCGTTGGCTCGGCAAGCGCCCGAGCGTCCGTGGCGTCGCCATGAACCCGATCGACCATCCGCACGGCGGCGGCGAAGGCCGTACCTCGGGCGGCCGTCACCCGGTGTCGCCATGGGGCAAGCCGACCAAGGGCAAGCGCACGCGCAACAACAAGAAGACCGATG
>JAYNJY010000347.1:0-2964 GCA_038110665.1 Rhodospirillaceae bacterium
GCACATCACCGCCTTCGGCTGGGCGCATCCGCAGGACATCGACGAGATCCTCGCGCTGTCGCTCCGGGTCAACGATTTCCTCTCCGGCCTGTTCCTTGGCATCGGCTTGAGGCTGGTCGACGTCAGCCTCGAATTCGGGCGGCTCTGGGAAGGCGACCAGATGCGCATCGTGCTCGCCGACGAAATCAGCCCTGACAACTGCCGGTTGTGGGACCTGGCGACCAACGAACCCATGGACAAGGACCGCTTCCGCCGCGACCTCGGCCGCGTCGAGGAAGCCTACCAGGAGGTCGCGCGCAGGCTCGGCATTCTGCCCGAGGGCGGCCCGCGCGACATGCAAGGCCCGCAGACGATGCAATAGCGGCGCATGGCGCCGACGTAGCAACGCCGCAGCGGCGTCCGGCGGCGAACCGTTCGAGAAAGGAAAACGATGAAAGCCAAAGTCCACGTCACCTTGAAGAACGGCGTTCTCGACCCGCAGGGCAAGGCCGTGCAGCACGCGCTCGGCGCGCTGGGATTCGGCGGCGTCGAAGGCGTACGCCAGGGCAAGTTCATCGAACTCGACCTCGCCGAGACCGACGCCGACGCCGCGCGTCGGCGCGTCGGCGAGATGTGCGAGAAGCTGCTCGCCAACACCGTCATCGAAAACTACGAGATCGAGATCGTCAGCGCCTGACAAGGGAGCCCGAACGCGCATGAAAACCGCCGTCATCGTCTTCCCCGGATCGAACTGCGACCGCGACGCCCAGGTGGCGCTGCGCGACATCGTCGGCACCGCGCCCCACATGGTCTGGCATCGCGACACCGAAATGCCGGATGTCGGGATGATCGTCGTGCCCGGCGGATTCTCGTACGGCGATTATCTGCGCTCCGGCGCCATGGCCGCCAACTCGCCGATCATGCGCGAGGTCGCGGCGCGCGCGCGCAAGGGCGTGCCGGTGCTCGGCATCTGCAACGGCTTCCAGGTGCTGACCGAGACCGGACTGCTGCCCGGCGCCCTGATGCGCAACGCCCGGCTCAAGTTCGTCTGCCGCGACGTCTGGCTCAAGGTCGAGGCGACCGACGCGCCGTTCACCCATGAATACGCCAAGGGCCAGGTCATCCGCCTGCCGATCGCGCACCACGACGGCAACTATTTCGCCGACGCCGACACCCTCGACCGGCTCGAGGACGAAAACCGCGTGGCGCTGCGCTACTGCGCCGAGGACGGAACGCTGTCCGATGCCGCCAACCCGAACGGCTCGCAACGCCATATCGCCGGCATTCTCAACGAGAACCGCAACGTTCTGGGCATGATGCCGCATCCGGAACGATTGATCTCAGCGGCGCTCGGCGGCGCCGACGGGCGCGCCGTCTTCACCAGCGCCATGTCGGCGCTGCACTGACGCGCTGCGGGCGATCTTCGCCGCCGGCCGTGTGATCGAGTTCGCCGGCGCGTAAGGGGGTGGGCCCGACCCGATGTTGATCCCGTCATGCTGAACCTGCGGCCGGTCGTCCATCTCATGAGCCTGTTGGCCTGCTTCATGTCGGCGCTGCTGTGCGTCCCGACGCTGACCGATGTCGCCTTCCACGACGCCGACTGGCACGGCTTCATCTTCGTGGCGCTGGTGACCGGTTTTATGGGCGCCGCCGCCGCCATCGCCACCTGGCCGAAGACCGCGATCAGGCTGTCTCTGCGCCAGGCCTTCCTGCTCACGCTGCTCGGCTGGATCCTGGTGTCGCTGCTCGCCGCCGTTCCGTTCATGGGCCTCGGCGTCAGTTTCGCCGACGCCGTGTTCGAATCGGTATCTGGCATCACCACCGCCGGCTCGACGCTGCTGACCAGCCTCGACCGCATGCCGCCGGGCATCCTGCTGTGGCGGGCGTTCCTGGCCGTGTTCGTCGCCACCATCGCCGTGTTCACGACCTGCCTCAGCTTCCTCGGCCTCGACGTGCTCAGCGCCTATTCGGCGACGGTGACGGCGATCACCAACGTCGGGCCGGGGCTCGGCCCGATCGTCGGCCCGGCCGGCAACTTCCAGCCGCTGCCGGAAGCGGCGAAGTGGATCCTGTCGCTCGCCATGCTCGCCGGCCGCCTCGAGGTGCTTGCCATGCTGGTCGCCTTCGACCGCGATTTCTGGTGGTTCTAGACCATGCTGCTGCCGCTCGCCGACAACAACCCGCTGCGCTCCATCCGCCACGCCTACGTCAACTGGACGGTGATCGGGCTCTGCGTCGCCGTGTTCGTCTACGAGATCAGCCTGCCAGAGCGCACCGCCGAGTTGTTCGCGCTCGCCTACGGCGCGATTCCGGCGGTGCTGTTCGGCAAGGCCGAGCTGGCGCCCGAATTGGCCCGGCTGCCGGGATGGGTGACGCTGGTCAGCTCCATGTTCTTGCACGGCGGCATAATGCACATCGCCGGCAACATGCTGTTCCTGTGGGTGCTCGGCGACAACGTCGAGGACGCGCTCGGGCACAAGCGCTACGTCGCGTTCTATCTCGCCTGCGGCGTCTTCGCCGCGCTCGCCCACGCGCTCGCCGATCCCGGCTCGCGGGTGCCGATGGTCGGTGCGTCCGGCGCCATTTCCGGCGTCATCGGCAGCTATCTGATCTTGCACCCGCGCGCGCCGATCAAGACGTTGGTGTGGCTGTTCATCGTCGAGCTGCCGGCCTGGCTGATGCTCGGCATCTGGGCCGTGTTCCAGTTCCTGAGCGCGTTCGGCTCGGCCGGCGGTGCCGGCGGCGGCGTCGCCTGGTGGGCGCACGTCGGCGGTCTGGTCGCCGGCCTCGCGCTGATCGCGCCGCTCCGGCGCAAGGGCATGGCGCTGTTCGACCGCGGACTGGCGCCGGCGCCCCGCCGCGGCCCGCGCATCGCCATGCGAAAGGGGCCGTGGAGCTGGCGTTAAAACCGCCCGGAAAATCGAATTTTGTCCCCAGCGCCCCGGCGCCGTGACGTTGCCAAGCGGCCGGCATCTGCTATTAAGG
>JAYNJY010000348.1:0-1686 GCA_038110665.1 Rhodospirillaceae bacterium
GTGCAGGACGCCGTGCTGCATGAAGGCATCGGCGATGTCGTCGACCCCGAGTTCGAGGGACTGTTCGTAGTTGAGGCGTACCGTCGGTCCGAGCTTCTCCTTGTGTTCCTCGTAATGGCGCTTGTGGGCGGCGCGGTATTGCAGGCCGCGCAGCACCCAATTGACCCTGGCCGCTTGCGAAAGATCGGGCGCCGCTTCGGCCGCGGTCCCGAAGGCATCGGCGAAGCGCTTGGTCCGCGCCTGGAACACGCGCCGGATCATTTTGCTCGTCGGTGCGAACCCCAGGTCCTCGCTGAAGGCGACACGAAGCCCCTTGAGATCGGCCGGCAGAATGTTGACGAACGCGCCGCGATCGCGGGGATAGCTCATCGGATCGATCGAATGGTCGCGGGCCATGGCGGCGGTCAGAAGTCCGACGTCATCGACATTGCGCGCCATCGCGCCCTGCAACTGGAACGGCCAGAACGGGAAGGTCCGCCGCTCGAACGGAATCAGTCCCGGTGTCGGTTTCAGGCTGGCGATGCCGCAGAAGGTCGCCGGCACGCGGAGGCTGCCGCCCGTATCGGACCCGGTCGCGATTGGCACCATGTTGCAGGCGAGCACGGCGCCGGCACCGCCCGACGACCCGCCGCTGGTACGCTTCGGATCGAACGGATTTACGGTCGGGCCGAACACCAGGTTGGTGGTGTTGTTGCCGGCGCCGAATTCCGTCGTGTTGGTCTTGCCGGTAATGACCGCCCCCTCCTCGCGCACGAACTGCACCACCAGGTCATCGTGGTCGGGAATGTTGTCGGCGTATATCAGCGAGCCGAAGGTCGAGCGCATGCCCTTGGTCAGACTCATGTCCTTGATGGCGAGCGGCAGACCTTCGAGCAACCCCAAGCGATCCCCGGCCATGATCTTTTTTTCGCTCGCCTTGGCCGCTTTTCGCGCTTCGTCGAAGCAGGTCGCGGTGAAGGCGTTGACGGCCGGATCGGCACGTTCGGTCTGGGTAATGAAGGCTTCCAGCACCTCGACCGGCGAAAGCCGCTTCGCCGCCATGTCCCGGCGAAGACCGGTCGCCGGCATCTCGATGATATTCATGGTTACGCTCCCTGTTGTTCCGGGCCGATCTGGACCACCAGCTTGCCGAAATTCTCACCCTTGAGCATGCCGATGAAAGCATTGGGCGCGTTTTCCAGGCCGCTCACGATATCTACCTTGTACTTGATGTCGCCGGCGCTCAGCCACGGCGCCATCTCGGCCTCGAACTCCGGGCGCCGCTCGGCATGATCGGAAACGATGAAACCCTCCATGTGAATGCGCTTGCGGGTCAGATGGGTCAAATTCTTGACGCCGTAGCGCTGATCGCCGACAAGATTGTATTGGCTGATCGAACCGCACTGAACGAACCGGGCGAACGGATTGGCATGGTCAAGCGCCGCTTCCAGCATGGCGCCGCCGACGTTGTCGAAATAGACGTCGATGCCGTCGGGGCAAAGCCGCTTTAGATCGGCGAGAAAATCGGTGCTGGTGGCATGGTTGAAGGCACCGTCGAGTTTCAGCTCGTCGAGCAGGAACCCGACCTTGGCGTCCGATCCGGCAGTCCCGATTACCCGGCAACCGGCAATACGCCCCATCTGGACGGCGATCTGGCCGACCGCTCCGGACGCAGCCGAGACCACCAACGTCTCGCCTTTTTTGGGC
>JAYNJY010000348.1:1696-2941 GCA_038110665.1 Rhodospirillaceae bacterium
TTTTTGGGCCGGCCGATTTCCCGAAGCCCGATCCAGGCGGTCATCCCAGGCATGCCGAGCGCGCCCAGGTGATAGGGCAGTGGCGCCAGGCCGGCGGCGACCGGCCGCAATCCCGCACCGTTCGCAACCATCGTGTATTCGGCCCAATCCAGCACGCCGAAGACCAATATGCCGGTAGCGAAATCCGCGTTCGCCGATGTCGCGACCTCGCCGATGATGCGGGCCTGCAGGGGACGATCCAATTCGAAGGAGGCCGCGTAGGACTTGGTGTCGTCCATGCGGCTCCGCATGTAGGGATCAAGCGACATGTAGATGGCGCGCACCAGCACGTCGCCAGCGCGCAACGGGTCGAGCTTGGCCTCGCGGAGCGCGAAGCAATCGGGCGTCACCCAACCTTGGGGACGGCTTGCGAGAACGATCTGACGGGTGTTTGTCGGGGTTTTGGCGGGCATCGGCCAGGTCCTCAAGCGTTGTCGGCCAATACCCTACCCGCCAGATAGAGCGATCCGCAAACCAGGATTCTCTCGGGTCGCCCCACCGTCCTGGAAACGATCCAATCGACCGCATCGGCGACCGAAGCCAAAGTCTGGACGGCCGACATGCCGGCCTCGCGGGCCATCTCCGCCAATTGGTCGGCGGAGAAACTATTGGCCTCGCCCGGGATGGTCACCGTCGCGAGGTCGGCAGCGACGCAGGCCAGCGGTTTCAGGAAATCGCCGGCCGCCTTGGAATTGAGCATGCCGCTGACGAGATGCAGCGGCCGGTCCCGCCAGTTGGCAGCGGCATGCTGGGCGAGCATCTCGCCGGCAGCGGGATTGTGGCCGCCGTCGAGCCAGAGCTCCCAGCCATCGGGCAGCACTTCGACGAGCGGGCCCTTGGTCAGCCGTTGCAACCGCGCCGGCCATTTCGCCGTTTCCAATCCGGCGGCGACGGCAGCGTCGGCGGGCGCCAGGTTGCCGAGATGGCGCAGCGCCGCGATGGCGGTGCCGGCATTGTCGATCTGGTGAGCGCCGGGCAGGATTGGCAGCGGAAGCGCGGTCTCGACACCGCCTTCTCGGTAATGCAGTTGGCCGCCGCCTGTCCGCACCGACCAATCGACACCCTGCTCCAGCACCGGCACGCCCAGGGCCTCGGCCCGTGCGCGAATGACCGCACGCGCCGCTGGCTCCTGCCTGGCCAGCACACAGGCGACGCCAGGTTTCAGGATGCCGGCCTTCTCGCCGGCGATCTCGGCGAGCGTATTGC
>JAYNJY010000349.1:0-1807 GCA_038110665.1 Rhodospirillaceae bacterium
TTTGTCCGACCGGCTTGCGGCCACGTTAAAGAAACCCGCTAAAAGGTCTCGGTTCCGAAACCCTGACCCCGCGCGGGCGGGGTTTATTTTTTTTGGGATTGCAGGAGCCGGGGCCTCCTGACGATGGAGTTACCCGATGTCCGATAATTCTACCGATCGACCGAACTGGCAGCCGCAGACGCGTCTGGTGCGCGGCGGCATGTCGCGAAGCGCCTTCGATGAAACGTCCGAAGGCCTGTTCCTGACTTCCGGTTACGTCTATGCCTCGGCGGAAGAAGCCGAGGCCGCGTTCAAGGGCGACAAGGAACGCTACGTCTATTCGCGCTACGGCAACCCGACCGTCAGCATGTTTCAGGAACGCCTCGCCGAACTCGAGGGCGCCAGGCACTGCTTCGCCACGGCGAGCGGCATGGCCGCCGTGTTCGCCGCCCTAGCCGCCCAGGTCGGCGCCGGCGGACGCGTCATCGCGTCGCGCGCACTGTTCGGCTCATGCCTTTACATCATCGAAGACGTGTTGCCGCGCTTCGGCGCGCGCTCCACCCTGGTCGACGGCACCGATCTTGACCAGTGGAAGACGGCGCTGTCCGAACCGGCCGACTGCGTCTTCCTGGAGACGCCGTCGAACCCGACCCTCGAAATCATCGACCTGCCGGCGGTCGCCAAGCTGGCGCACGCGGCCGGCGCGCGGGTCGTCGTCGACAACGTCTTCGCGACGCCGGTGTTGCAACGACCGCTCGAACTCGGCGCCGATGTCGTCATGTATTCGGCGACCAAGCACATCGACGGCCAGGGCCGCACGCTCGGCGGCGCCGTGCTCACCAACGACGACGACTTCGTCAAGGACCAGTTGATGCCGTTCTACCGGCACACCGGTCCGGCGATGAGCCCGTTCAACGCCTGGGTCCTGCTCAAGGGCCTTGAGACCCTGGACATCCGGGTCGAGCGCCACTGCCACAACGCACGCAAGGTCGCCGAACGCCTGAGCGCCAACGCTAACGTCGCGCGGGTGCTCTACCCCGGCCTCGACAGCCATCCGCAGCACGCGCTTGCCATGACACAGATGAAGGACGGCGGCACCATGGTGTCGTTCGAAGTCCAGGGCGGCAAGGACGGCGCCTTCAAATTCCTGAACGCGCTCCGGCTGATCGACATTTCCAACAACCTGGGCGACACCAAGAGCCTGATCACCCACCCGGCGACGACGACGCACCAGCGCCTAAGCGAGAAGGACCGTGCGCATCTTGGTATTTCGGCCGGATTGCTCAGGCTTTCGGTCGGGCTTGAGGACGCGGACGATCTGGTTGAGGATTTGGAAATCGCGCTGGCGGCCATCTGAGGCGAACCCGGCGCCCGGGGAGCAGGCCGTCATGCGGATCAACGCCGACCTCAACGAGCGCGTGGTCATCGAGACCGAGGACATAGGTTGGGTCGCCTCGCCCGCCGCGGGCGTCGAGCGCCGCATGCTCGACCGCGACGGTGCCGAAAGCGGCCGCGCCACCACCATCGTCCGCTTTGCGCCAGGCAGCGAGTTTCCGACGCACGACCATCCGGGCGGCGAGGAGTTCCTGGTGCTGGCGGGCACGTTCTCGGACGAAACCGGCAATTTTGGTCCGGGCACATACGTGCGCAATCCTGTCGGCTCGCACCACAAGCCGGCGAGCCGCGAGGGCTGCACCATCCTGGTCAAGCTCTGTCAGATGGACCCCGCCGACCAGGCCGAGGTCCGGATCGACACGAACGTCGTGCCGTGGCATGCGCCGGAAGGCGTCGACGGCATCGAATACCTCGTGCTGCACGAGTTCGGAAC
>JAYNJY010000349.1:1817-2938 GCA_038110665.1 Rhodospirillaceae bacterium
CCTCGGCGCGCCGGCGCCGGCGATCATCCACGACCATCCGGGCGGCGAAGAAATTTTCGTGGTCGAGGGCAGCCTGATCGACGAACATGGGCGCTATCCCGAAGGAACCTGGCTCCGTGCCCCTTCAGGCAGCGTCCACTCGCCCTATACGGACGAAGGCTGCGTGCTCTGGGTCAAGTCCGGGCACTTGCCCGGCTAGAAAACCCTAGCCCTGCTTCCAGGGCAGGCCGGCGACCTTCCAACCACCGACGGTGCCGCGATGGCCGGCCGCGTCCTTGTCGCCCTCGAAGCCTTGGAGAATGTTGTAGCAGCGCTTGTATCCGGCCTGGATGGCGGCGGCGGCGGCGAAGCGCGAGCGCACGCCGGAGCGGCAGAGAAACAGGACAGGCGCCTCGGGATCCGGTGCTGCCGCCCGCAACTGGTCGAGGAACTGCGGGTTGGCGTTGCCGGCCGGAAACAACACCCAGGAGACGAACTTGGTTTCCTTGCCGAGCTCAGCGAGGTCCGGAACGCCGACGTAGGAAAATTCTGCGTCCGTGCGCACGTCGACCAGGAGCGCGCCCGGATCGGTCGCCAGCAATTCCCAGGTTTCCGCCGGGGTGGTGTCGCCCGTGTAGGCGCCGTCCTCGGCGCGCGGCGGTTTCGGCTTGTCAGTCATCGGCACTCTCCCGCCCTGCTCCGTCGAGGGCTTCCAACATTTCGCTCACGGTCAGGAACTTGCTGCGTGGCGCGTCGGTTTCGGCGGCGGCCTCCTCCATCGCTTCCAGCCGGCGCCAGTCGGCGAAGCTGACCCACCGTTGTTGGCGCTCGCGCAAAATTGCCTGAAGACGCTCGCGTCCGGCTTTTTCCAGATCGCCCTGGCCGCCGGTGTCCTCGCGGATCTGCTGGGCGACGATCTCGCCGTCGGGGCGATTGGACGAGATCACGCCGGTCGGGCCGCGCTTGATCCAACCGACCGCATAGAGGCCGGGCGACACCCGGCCGTCCTTGTTGGGGATGATGCCCTTGTCGGCATCGTAGGGCGCGCCCTCGATGGGATCGGCCCGGTAGCCGATGGCGGCGATCACCAGGCCGCAGGGGATGTCGATGGTCTCGCCGGTGCCGACGGCACGGCCGTTCTC
>JAYNJY010000350.1:0-2933 GCA_038110665.1 Rhodospirillaceae bacterium
ACCCATTCGAACGGCACGGCGAAGCTGGCGAGCACGGTGCCGACCAGCGCGGTGTAGAGCAGCGTCGTGTGCGCGTCGTCGACCTGGCGGAGCATCCGCGTCGTCAACTGGTAGAGCGCGTTGGTACAGGCGGCGGCGACGAAATAGAGCGCCGCCAGCGGCACGTCGCCGAGGCCGGGCCGGACGATGATGAGCGCGCCGGCGAGGCCGGCGAGGACGCCGAGCACGCGCCTGAGCCCGATGCGCTCGCCCAGCAGCGGCACCGAGAGCGCCGTGATCAGGATCGGGCTCAGGAACATGATCGAACTGGCCATGGCGAGATCGATTTGGCGGATGCCGACGAAAAATAGGAACGTCGTGGTCAGCAGCATGGTCGAGCGGAAGATCTGCAGCACCGGCCGGTTGGTCCGCGCGTATTGCGGCGTGCGTCCGCGCAGCAGCACCAGGACCACGAGCAGGTGGAAGAAGAACCGCGCCCACACGACTTCGGTGACCGGCAGGGTTTGAGACAATTGTTTGGCGCAGGTGTCGATCAGCACGAAGAACAACGTCGTCGTCAGCATCAGGAGGATGCCGCGCGGGACGTTGTCGTCTTCGGTCGGTGCCGGGCGTGAGACGGGAAGCGCCATCGCCGGTATCTAGCGGAGGAGCCCGAGGATTTCCAACACCGAACCGCCACGGTCGATGCCGTCGACGAGCGCGCGCAGCCGCGCCGCCGAATCTTGGCTAAGGCTGCGGGTGGCCAGCTGGAAGTACTTCGTCACGACCTCTGCCGGCGACATCGGGTTGGCCGGGTCGCCGAGGCCGATCGGCGTTTGTTCGCTGCGGCGCTCGCCGGAGTCCAGCGTCGCCTCGACGATGGCGGGGGTCTCGCCGGTGATTGCCGGGTCGATCTCGATGGCGACACGCTCCAGGAATCGGCGTAGCGTCGGGTCATCGAAGCGTGGCTGCTCGAAATCGTCGAGCCCGGAAGTGCCGAAGACGAAGGCCGAGGCGACGCAGTAGGGCAGGCTCATCTGCGCCGCCAGCCGGGTCTGCGGGTCGCGGTTGCCCAGCGTTCGGAAGTTGACCTTGGAACAGCGGATCAGGACCCGGTCGATGTGGCGATGATCGCCGACGGCGGCACGGATGCGGAGCGCCGAGTCGGTCGCCGAATGGGCGCCGCGGCAACTGGCATGGGGCTTTATCCCGCTCCGAAGCAGGCCGAATTCGCAGCCCAATCCGTCGAAGAACCGTTCCGGGTAAGCGGGCTCGGAGGTGAAAGTGTTGAAGATGCCGCCCCATTCGGCCTCGAACACTTGGGCCGGCCCGGTGAAGCCGGCGCGCGCGAGGTAGGCGGCGGTGACACCGTTTTCGGCCGCTCGCCCGGCATTGGCGCGCTTAGCCATGGTGCCGTCGGCGAGGAACGACCAAGTGCCGCCCATGGCGTTGCCGGCGAGCCCGATGGCGTGGCGCGTCGTGGTCGCGTCGAGCTTCAGCATCTTCGCCGCGGCGACCGCGGCGCCGATCGCACCGCAGGTGCCGGTCGAGTGCCAGCCCGGGTTGTTGTGGGCGCGGTAGCCGCCGAGGGCGTCGAGCATGCGCACGCCGAACTCGTAGCCGAGCGCCATCGCCGTGAGCACGCGCTCGGCGTCGTCGATGGCCTCGGCCTCGGCGATGGCGAAGATGGCAGGCACGGCAACGGCGCCCGAGTGGTCGCAGCCGTTGAAGTCGTCCATTTCCTGGGCGTGGGCAATGGTGCCGTTGGCGAAAGCGGCGTGCGCGGGGCTGGTCGTCAGGCCCGAGCGCCAGACCGGGGCGCGGCCGCCCGCGCCCATGTCGGCGATCATGCGCGTGACCGCGCGGCCTTCCTCTGTGTCGACGCCCGCGAGTGCCGCGCCCAGGAGGTCGAGCAACAGCAGTTTCGCATAGGCGATGACCTCGTCGCTCAGGTCGCGGTAGGAAAACCGGCAGGCATAGTCGGCGATCCTGGCGCTGATGGTGCTGGCCGGGTCCATGTCGCGAAGGTTTTCCTTGAAAAGCCCGTGGCGGATTGGTTCGCTGCCATTCTATCCGAGCCTTGGGCTGCCCGCGAACGAAAGATGCGCCAGAGACCGATGATCGAGCCGGAAAAGACCTTTTGCGACCTGCCGTTCCGCCGTCTCGACGCCCTCGCCGGCTCAGAAGTCGCGATCTTCAGTTCGTGCCACGGCTCGCCCTACAAGCCGGGCCGGCCGAGCCACGCCGCCAACGCGCCCGCGGCGATCCGGGCTGCGCTTTCGTGGTACAGCTCCAACCCCGAGCAACTCGATCTCGACACCATGAAGCCGGTGTTCGGCGGCGAAGGCGTATTCGACTGCGGCGACGTCGGTGGCAGCCTGAGCGACGGAGAGGCCAATCGCGCCGCCATTGGCGCCACGACGCGCGCCATCCTCGATTCCGGCGCCGTGCCGATCGTCATCGGCGGCGACGATTCCGTGCCGATCCCGTTCATCGAGGCCATCTCCGAGCGCGTACCCGTGACGGTGGTGCAGATCGACGCCCATATCGACTGGCGCGACGAGGTCGACGGCGAGCGTTACGGTTTCTCCAGCACCATGCGCCGCGCGTCCGAGTTCGCCGGCGTCACCGGCATCGTCCAGATCGGCGGGCGCGGCCCGGGCTCTGCGCGCCAGGCGGATCTCGACGCAGCTCGCGCCTGGGGGGTCGATTTCTTCTTCGCCCGCGACGTCCACAAGCACGGCCTCGGGCCCGTCATCGACGTCGTGCCCGAGGGCGCCAACGTCATCCTCGCCGTCGACGTCGACGGCCTCGACCCGTCCGTCGTGCCGGGCGTGGTGCTGCCGGCCTTCGGCGGCTTGAGCTACGCCCAGGTGACGGAGATCATCCTCTCGGTCATGGCGAAGGCCAACATCGTCGGCGCCGATTTCGTCGAGATGGTGCCTGAGCGCGAC
>JAYNJY010000351.1:0-2916 GCA_038110665.1 Rhodospirillaceae bacterium
GCCTCGGGCCATTCCGGGCTGGCGCCGAGCGCCCGGCGCGGCGCGACAAGGACCTGGCCGCGCTCGCCCGCGCCGGGTTCGGCTACGATGTCGCGAGGCGCGTGGTCGACGCCGCCTCGCCGGAAGCCCTCGAGGCGCTCAAGCGCGGCGAGTCCGAGGCCGGCGATCTTGGCTATTTTCCTGATGAGGATTAAAACGGCCCTTGGCCATCTATGAGGCCAATGGGGAAACCAAGGGGAGCAAGCTTGTGAGCGTCACCATCTACCACAACCCGAAATGCTCGAAGTCGCGCCAGACCCTGGCGCTGCTGCAGGAGAACGGCGTCGAGCCGAAAATCGTCGACTATCTCCAGACCCCGCCGAGCGCCGCCGAACTCAAGGCGATCCTGAAGAAGCTCGGTCTCGGGCCGCGCGACGTGCTGCGCCGCAAGGAGGCGGGCGAGGAGGGCATCGATCCGAGACTCGACGGCGATGCCCTGATCGCGGCGATTTTCGCCCATCCGCGCGCGCTCGAACGCCCGATCGTGGTCAAAGGCGCCAAGGCCGTGCTCGGCCGCCCGCCGGAGAACGTACTCGCCATCATCTAGGGCGCCACGGCCGGGCGCCGGGTCGAATTAGAGGCATTCAAGGCTAGGGCATTGCGCTTATTTGCTTTTCTCCCTTGCCGTGAGGCCGCCAACAATCCAAATTACAAGTGACGCCATCGGGGCTATAACACGCCTCGGACGAGGTAAAGTGGGGTGGCATGGCAGCGAAACGCACAAGCACTTCGGCGAAGACCGGCAAGGGCAAGGCCGGGGCCAAGGCCGAGCCGAAACCCAACGCCGTTGCCAAGGCGGTTGCCAAGCCCGCGGCGAAACCCGTGGCCAAGGCGAAACGCACCGCCAGCGCCGTACGCAAGCCGAAATAGGATGCGCCCAAGCCGGCAGCCGATCTGCCGGCCGGGCCGACGGCCGAACAGATCGCCGCCTGGCGAGCGCTGTCGCAGGAAGAGCGCCGGGCGCTGCGTGAGCGCGAGGCCGCGCGGATTTTCTCCGAAGCCGCCTCGGCGCACCAGAAAGGCGATCTCGACGCCGCCGTCGAGGGCTACACCCGGTCGCTGTTCCTCAATCCGAACATCGCCGACGTCTAAAACAACCTCGGCGTTGCGCTCCGCGCGCAGGGCAAGCTCGAGGCGGCGGTGGCGTGCTACCGGCGTTCCCTGGTGCTGCGCCCGGCCAGTGCCGCGGTGCATTCGAACATGGGCAATGCGCTGGGCGAAATGGGCCGGCTGCAGATGGCCGTCGCCACCCACCAGCAGGCGATCAAGCTCGCGCCCAACAATCCGGAAGCCTACTACAACCTCGGCCTCGCGTTGCGCGATCTCGGCCAGGCCGACCAGGCGCTGGCCTACTTCGGCTGCACCCTGGCGCTCAGGCCCGACCAAGTCGACTGCCACTGGGACCGCTCGCTGACGCTGCTGACCAAGGGCGATTTCAAGGCCGGCTTCGAGGAATACGAATGGCGCTGGAAGCTCGAGCGCAGCCCCGGCCGCGGCTATACCCAGCCGATGTGGGACGGCGCCGCCATGAAGGGCACGACCATCCTGATCCACCAGGAACAGGGCTTCGGCGACATGCTGCAGTTCGCCCGTTACCTGCCGCTGGTCAAGAAGCGTTCCGGCGGCGCCACGGTGATGGTCGAGGTGCAGCCCGAGCTGCTGCGCCTGTTCTCGGAGATCGAAGGTGTCGACAAGGTGATCGCGCGCGGCGCCCAGTTGCCGAAGTTCGACGCCTACCTGCCGATGCTCAGCCTAGCACGGATCTTCGGCACCACGCTCGAGACCATCCCCACTGGCGTGCCCTATCTGCGCGCGCCCAAGATGGAAACGCTGAAGCTGCCGCCGACCATGGAAAAGCAGTTCCGCGTCGGCATCTCCTGGGCCGGCCGGCCGACCCACAAGAACGACCGCAACCGCTCCTGCGGATTCAACCATTTCGTCGAGTTCTTCGGCATCGCCGGGGTCACGGTCTACAGCCTGCAGAAGGGGCCGCGCGAGGCCGACATCGCCGAGTACGGCTGCGCCGGCCTGATCGCCAACGTGGCGCCCAGGCTCGGCGACTTCGCCGACACCGCCGCCATCGTCGAGCAGCTCGACCTGGTCATCACCGTCGACACCGCGCTCGGCCACCTCGCCGGCGCGCTCGGCAAGCCGGCCTGGGTGGCGGTGCCGTTCGCGCCCGACCGGCGCTGGATGCTGGAAACCGAGACCTCGCCCTGGTATCCCAACTACCGGCTCTTCCGCCAGGCCGAGCCGGGCCGCTGGGATGACGTTTTCGCCAATATCCGCGAGGCCTTGCGCGACCAAGTCGGGATCAAGCCGGTCGGCGCTCCGCCGGCCTAAAGCGCCCCCCGTTAACTGAATATTTGCCACTTGCTGGTCCAATGAGCGAGTGCCGGGAGGCCCATGACCAGGGTTCCGGGCCGGTTCGATTGCAATCAAGTGGGAAAGGCGCAGTGGCCAAGCGCACGCAAACATACAGTAACGGCCAGGTCATCTACCGCGCGGGCGATGCTAGCGACCGCGCGTTCGAGGTGCTGTCCGGCGCCGTCGAGCTGCTCGACGACGACGACAAGCGCGTTTCCGTGGCGCGTGCCGGCGACATGTTCGGCGAGGGCGGCCTGATCGGCGGCGGCACCCGCGAGGCGACCGCGCGCGCGATCGGCAGCGTCGTCGTGCGCACCATCCTGCGCGAGCGCGCCGAGGCCGAGGCGACCGGCGACGGCGGCGGGTTGATGTCGCGGCTGCTGGAGGGTTTCGGCGGCCGCCAGAAGCCGGCCGAGGCGGGTTCCCGCGACGACGCCCGTGTCGGCACCCAGGCCAGCTTCATCCGCCGCATGATCAACACCGTGCAACCGCTCGACGGCCGCATCGAGG
>JAYNJY010000352.1:0-2910 GCA_038110665.1 Rhodospirillaceae bacterium
GGTCACCGCCATCAGCGGCGAATGAAGCGCCGGCGTCACGCTCCACACCACGTAGAACCCGACGAAGCACGCGAGCACGAAGATGGTGAACAGGCTGAGGAAGTCCATGCTCGACGCGGCGGCGCCGGCG
The DNA here is from genome assembly GCA_038110665.1 of Rhodospirillaceae bacterium. GTDB lineage: Bacteria > Pseudomonadota > Alphaproteobacteria > Rhodospirillales > Casp-alpha2 > TMED8. Next base: position 131 of record JAYNJY010000352.1, read on the forward strand.
TCGACCAACTGGGTCGTCTGGTTGGCCAGCTTCGTGGCCTCCTCGAGCAGCTTCGCGGCGGAAGTCGCGACCTTCGAGGCCTGGTCCTGTACGGTTGCCACGTCCATGTCAGCTCTCCTTCTTAGCCGCCGAAGCTTCGGGCGCCGGTTTGTCATCAGCTTTGGCCGCTGGCTTCCTCTTGGCGGCGCCAGGCACGCGCTCGTTGACGATGTCGCCGTCCTTGGTCACCAGGGTGCCCGTGACGGTCTCGTCGTCCCATTTGATGGCGATGCCGCCGTTTTCCTTGTCGACCATCGGCGTAATGAAATTCAGGAGGTTGCGGCCGAACAGGCTCGACGCGCTTTCGGCGACACGGCCCGGCACGTTGGCGTGGCCGACGATCCTGACCCAGTTAGCCGAGGTCACGACCTCGCCCGGCTTCGAGCCCTCGACGTTGCCACCGGCCTCGACCGCGAGGTCGACGATGACCGAACCCGGCCGCATGCTCGCGACCATTTCCTTGGTCACCAGCCGGGGCGCGGGACGGCCGGGGATCAGCGCCGTGGTGATGACGATGTCCTGCTTCTTGATGTGTTCGGCGACGACCGCCTTCTGCTTCTCGAAATAGGCGGGCGGCATTTCCTTGGCATAGCCGCCGGCGGTCTCGGCGTTCTTCTCCATTTCCTCGTCGACGGTGAGGAACTTGCCGCCGAGGCTCTGGACCTGCTCGCGCGTCGCCGGGCGGACGTCGGTCGCGGTGACGACGGCGCCGAGGCGCTTGGCGGTGGCGATCGCCTGCAGGCCGGCGACGCCGACGCCCATGATGAAGGCCTTGGCTGGCGGCACGGTGCCGGCCGCCGTCATCATCATCGGGAAAGCGCGGCCGTATTCGGCGGCGGCGTCGAGCACCGCCTTGTAGCCGGCCAGGTTGGCCTGGGAGGAGAGGATGTCCATGCTCTGCGCGCGGCTGATGCGCGGCATCAGTTCCATGGCGAAGGCGGTGACGCCGGCCTTGGCCAGCGCGGCCATGCCGGGGCCGTCGGTGAGCGCGTCGAGCGAGGCCATCAGGATCGCGCCCTTTTTGATCTTCGCGACCTCGTCAGCGGCGGGCGCGCGCACCTTCCAGATCATGTCGGCGATCCTCAGCGCGGCCGTTGCATCCTTGGCGATGCTCGCGCCGGCCGCCTTATAGGCGTCATCGGTGAACGACGACGAAATACCGGCACCGCTCTCGACGGCGACCTCGAAACCAAACCCGACGAGCTTGCCGACGACCTCGGGCGAGGCGGCGACGCGGCGCTCGCCATCAAGGGTTTCCTTGGGAATTGCGATCTTCATGGTGGCTCCCCTCGAATTTTTCTCCCAGGCTTGCCTGTGGCCCGGAAGCGGCGCCGATCGGCATAGCGGCGGCGCCTTCCCTGCCCTGGAATATGGCCAAGTTTGGCGGTCGGGGCAACACCCGACCCCATGCGTTTGCGCACCCCTTCCATGTGGCGGGAGCCGTCCCTTATACTTGGGTAGGGCTGATTTCGCGGAGGAGACGACAATGGCGGCTGTTCGACGGTGGGTGTTGCTCGCGTGCCTTGTCGGGCTCGCGTCGACGGGCAACGCGGCGGCGGCGGACCTCGCGGGCGAAACCCTGGTCAAGGCGCTCCGGGCGGGCGGGCTGACGATCTATTTCCGCCATACCGAGACCGACTGGTCGAAGGACGATCACATCGCCAAGGCCGGCGACTGGACCAACTGCGACCCGAACAAGATGCGCCAGCTCTCGGCCAAGGGACGCGAGACCGCAAAGGCCATCGGCCGCGCGCTCAACGCGCTCAAGGTTCCGGTGCGCAAGGTCTATTCGAGCGGCTATTGCCGCACCACCGAGACCGTCGCCCTGATGCAGATCGGCCCCGTGCAGGCGACCACCGACATCATGAACCTGCGCGCCGCCGATCATGTCGGCGGCCGCGATGCCGCCATCGGCCGGCTGCGCAAGCTGCTGGCGACGCCGGTGGCGCACGGCGCCAACGTCGTCATCGGCGCGCACGGCAACCTGATCAAGGCCGCCAGCGGCGTCTATCCCGGCGAGGGCGGCGCCGTCGTGTTCCGGGCCGACGCCCCGGCCCCGCACGGCTTCAGGCACCTCGCCAGCATCGAGCCGGCCGAGTGGCCCGACCTCGCCCGGCGCTTCGCCGCCAAGGACTGATCTCCCCGCCCGGCCCTTTTGCCGGCATCCCGCCGGCGCTATGCTCGGCGCCGTTGAGGTTTGGAAGATCGGAACCGGCATGAATTGGGTGCTCATCGGCGGCGCGCTCGGCGGCATCGGGCTGTTCCTGCTCGGCATACGGCTGATGACGGAAGGCCTCAAGATCGCCGCCGGGCCGATGCTCCGCGACATCCTGGCGCGCTGGGCCAGCACCCGGCTCAGGGCGCTGTTCTCCGGCGTGCTGCTGACCGGCATCGTGCAGGCGTCGAGCGTTGTCACCATAGCCTCCATCGGCTTCGTCAACGCCGGCGTGCTCAACCTGAGCCGCGCCATGTGGGTGATCTTCGGCTCCAACATCGGCACCACCGTCACCGCCTGGATCGTCGCCCTGGTCGGTCTCGACATCAAGATCGAGGCCTTCGCGTTGCCGGTGCTCGGCATCGGCATGTCCCTATCCTTGAGCGGATCGTCGAGCCGGCGCGCCGCCATCGGCGAGGCGCTAGCCGGTTTCGGCGTGTTCTTCCTCGGCCTCGCCACGCTGAAGGCGACCTTCGCCGGCGTCGGCACCGACATCGACCTCGCCGCCTTTCGCGCCAGCGGCGCC
>JAYNJY010000353.1:0-2895 GCA_038110665.1 Rhodospirillaceae bacterium
GACGTGCTCGGCAACTTCATCCGCGCCATCGACGAGCGCGAGAAGCTCGGCCACGTCATGGAAGACACGCTCGTCGGCATTCGCCGCGCCGATATCGTCGAGGCCGGCATGAAAGGCTCGAGCGCGGTCGTTACGGTCAAGTTCGTCAGCGAGCAGGTCAACGTCATCCGCGATGCTGAGGGCCAGATCGCTTCCGGCAACCCCAACGAGGTCGCCGACGCGATCGATTTTTGGACGTTCTCGCGTGACACCCGCGCATCCGACCCGAACTGGGTACTGGTCGCCACCCGCAGCCTTGATTGACGCTGCCGCCATAGCGGCCCGCTGGCGGCCGGCGGCGCGGCTCGCGGCCGCGGCGGCCTTGATTTCCACGGTTTCCGCCTGCGCCGGGTTTCCCGGCCTGCCAGCGCCGAAGCCCGGCGCCGAGCCCGGCGGCGCGGAGACGCTCTCGCTGGTCGCCAAGCCGTACGAGGAATTGCCCGGCTGGAAGGCCGACAGCCATGCCGAGGTGTTGCCGGTATTGCTGCGCTCCTGCGCGCGCTTCGAAAGCCAGCCGCCGGAAACCCGCGTCGGCACGCTCGACGTTATGGGCAAGGTCAAGGATTGGCTGCCGGTCTGCGCCGACGCCAAGCGCGTGCGCGCCGGCAACGACACCGACGCGCGCTATTTCTTCGAAAGCCGGTTCCAGCCCTATCTCGCGCTCGGCGGCGCCGACTCGGTCGGCCTGTTCACCGGTTATTACGAGCCGGAGCTCCGCGGATCGTGGAAACCGGACGCGCGCTACCGGGTGCCGATCTACTCGCTGCCGCCCGACGTGGTTTCCGCCGACCTCGGCCAGTTCGACGACAAATGGAGGGGCGAGCAGATCGCCGGACGCCTGGTTGACGGCCGCTTCGTGCCCTACTTCGACCGCGCCGCCATAGAGGACGGCGCGCTCTCCGGGCGCCAGCTCGAAATCCTCTGGGTCGACGATCCGATCGACGCCTTCTTCCTGCACATCCAAGGCTCCGGCCGGATCATGCTGCCGGACGGCACCTTCATCCGCCTGGGCTACGGCGGGCGCAACGGCCAGCGTTATACCGCCGTCGGGCGTGAGCTGGTCGCGGCCGGCATCATGCGGCTCCAGAACGTGACCATGCCGGCGATCCGCCAATGGATGATCGCCAATCCGGTCGCCGGCCAGGCGCTGATGCGCAAGAACCGCTCCTTCGTGTTCTTCAAGGTGCTCAAAACCGAAGGGCCGATCGGCGCCGAGGGCACGCAGCTGACGCCGCTCAGGAGTCTCGCCGTCGACCGCCGGTTCATCCCGCTGGGCGCCCCGGTCTGGCTGGTCACCACGGATCCCGGCGTGCGCCCGGCGAAACCGCTGCGCCGGCTGGTCATGGCGCAGGACACCGGCAGCGCGATCAAGGGGCCGGTGCGCGGCGATCTGTTCTGGGGCTATGGCGCGGCCGCCGGCGACAAGGCCGGAATCATGAAGGAGCGCGGCCGCTACTTCCTGCTGCTGCCGCGTTCGCTGGCACCGCAGCCGGGGAGCTGACGGCGCGCGCGGCAATGTTGCCTTGGGCCCGGGAAGCGGTCATTCTGTCACCATGAACGAGACACCGGAAAACGCCGCCGGGCGGGCGTCCGACGCGGGTCCCCGCGTGGCGCTGTTCGTTACCTGCCTGGTCGATCTGATGCGTCCGGCGGTCGGTTTCGCCGCCGTCGAACTGCTCGAGCGCGCCGGTTGCCGGGTCGCGGTGCCGGCGGCGCAAACCTGCTGCGGCCAGCCCGCCTACAACTCCGGCGACGATGGCGACGCGCGCGCCATCGCCAAGCGCACCATCGAGGCTTTCGCCGGCTACGACTACGTCGTCGCGCCGTCGGGGTCCTGTGCCGGCATGCTCAAGGTGCATTATCCCGAGATGTTCGAGGCCGACGCCAAATGGGCGGCGAAGGCGCGCGAATTCTCCGGCCGCGTCTTCGAGCTGATGCAGTTCCTCACCGATGTCGTCGGCTTCGACGCGGCGCTGCCGGCGATGCAGGCCAAGGCGACCTATCATGATTCGTGCTCGGGTCTGCGCGAACTCGGCATCAAGGCGCAACCCCGGAAGCTGCTCGCCGGCGTCGCCGGGCTGGAGATCGCCGAGGGCGCAGAAGCCGAGACCTGCTGCGGCTTCGGCGGGCTCTTCTGTGTGAAGTATCCCGATGTCTCGACCGGCATGGTCGACGCCAAGATCGACGATTTGGAGAAGACCGGCGCCGGCATGGTGCTGGGCGGCGATCTCGGCTGCCTGATGAACATGGCCGGGCGGCTGATGCGCCGGGGCTCTAACATCGTCGCGCGCCACGCCGCCGAGGTGCTCGCCGGATACGGCGACCTCGCGCCGATCGCCGCACCCGCCGAAGACGCGGACTGAGCCCGGGGAGACGGACCGCCATGGAAGCGACAACGCGCGAGTTCAAGTCCAACGCCTTCGCCGCCCGGCGCAATCCGCAGCTGCAGTCGGCGCTGGCCAAGCTCGGCCAGGGCTTCCCCTTGAAGCGCCTGCAGGCGGCGGCCAGGCTGCCGGAGTTCGAGGACCTGCGCGATCGCGCGCGCGAGATCAAGAACCACGTGCTCGAGAACCTCGACTACTACCTCGAGCGCTTCGAGGAGCGCGTCGCCGAACAGGGCGGCCAGGTGCACTGGTGTACGGACGCCATGGCGGCGCGCGAGAAAATTTTGGAGATCTGCCGGCGCGTCGACGCCAAGACGGTGACCAAGTCGAAATCGATGATCGGCGAGGAGATCGCCATCAACGACTTCCTCGAGGCCAACGGCGTCACGCCGGTTGAGACCGACCTCGGCGAATACATCATCCAGCTCCGTCACGAGCCGCCGAGCCACATCATCGCGCCGGCGATCCACCT
>JAYNJY010000354.1:0-2881 GCA_038110665.1 Rhodospirillaceae bacterium
GCCCACCGGAGCCGCCAACGCATAGGCAAACGACAAAGGCCCGCCGATGTCCGACGCAGTGCAAGCGCTTCACGGCAACCAGCCGCTGACCACCGCCGACGGCCGCCCGCTCAAGGCGGCGCTGGCGCGCGCGCTCCGTCAACGGCGCATTCGCGCCGTCCTCCTGGTGATGCCGCTGATGATCTTCGTCGGCGCCACCTTCCTCTACCCGATCGCGCTCATGCTGTTCCGCTCGGTCGAGAATCCGCTGATCGCGGCGCACATGCCCAAGACCCTGAGCGCGCTCGAGAAATGGGACGGCAGGGACGTACCCGACGAGGCGGCCTACGCCGCGCTCGCCGCAGATTTCATCCAGGCGCACAAGGACGAGAGCCTCGGCCGCCTCGCCACGCGCCTGAATTTCGAGACATCCGGGCTCAGGAGCGCGGTGACGCGCACGGCAAGGCGTGCCCGCAACATGGAGGCGCCGTTCAAGGACAAGATCCTCGCCGCCCACCCGGCCTGGAGTCAGCGCGAAACCTGGGCGACCATCAAGCGCCTCGGCAAGATGATCACCGACGTCAATTATCTCGCAGCCGTCGACCGCACCTACAACGCTGGTAACGAAATCGTACCGCAACCGGAAAACCGCCAGATCTACGTCAGCCTGTTCGGGCGAACGCTATGGATGAGCGTGGTGGTGACGGTGTGCTGCCTGATGCTCGGATTCCCGATCGCCTATCTGCTCGCCAGCCTGCCGCTCCGGACGTCGAACATGCTGATGATCCTGGTGCTGCTGCCGTTCTGGACATCGCTCCTGGTGCGCACGACGTCGTGGATCGTGCTGCTGCAGACCCAGGGCGTGCTCAACGACATCATGGTGTGGATCGGCATCATCGACGACGCGCAACGCATCCAGCTCATTTTTAACGCGCAGGGCACGGTCATCGCCATGACCCAGATCCTGCTGCCGTTTATGGTGCTGCCGCTTTACAGCGTAATGAAGACGATCTCGCCGAGCTACATGCGTGCGGCGCAATCGCTCGGCGCGCACCGCTTCCATGCCTATTGGAAGATTTACGTGCCGAACACGCTGCCCGGCGTCGGTGCCGGCTGCCTGTTGGTGTTCATCCTGGCGATCGGCTACTACATCACGCCGGCGCTGGTCGGCGGCCAGGACGGCCAGATGATCTCCAACATGATCGCCTTCCACATGCAGAAGTCGCTGAACTGGGGTTTGGCGGCGGCGCTCGGCGGTATCCTGCTGCTCGGCGTGATCCTGCTCTACTGGCTCTACAACAAGCTGATCGGCGTCGATCGGCTCAAGCTGGGGTAACGGGATGTCGCAAGTATCGCTGCCCGACCACGCCGACGCCGCCGAAACCGTCTGGCATTACCTGTTCATCGTCATCTGCGCGTTCATCTTTCTGTTCCTGATCGCGCCGATCCTGGTGGTCATCCCGCTCAGCTTCAACGCCGAGCCCTATTTTACCTTCAACGAGGACATGCTGGCCTTGAAGGCGAGCGCGTTCTCGACGCGCTGGTACGAGGATTTCTGGTCCAAGGACATCTGGCGCGACTCGATCAAGAACTCGCTGTTCATCGCGTTCTGCTCGACCGCGCTGGCGACCACGCTCGGCACAATCGCGGCACTCGGCCTGAGCCGGCCGGAGATGCCGTTCAAGGGCCTCGTAATGGGGCTCCTGATCTCGCCGATGATCGTGCCGCTGGTGATCACCGCCGCCGGCATCTTCTTCTTCTACGCCCAGATGAACGACTACGTGCAGCTCACCGGTAGTTACCTCGGCATCATCCTGGCGCACACCGTGCTCGGCACGCCGTTCGTGGTCATCACCGTGACTGCGACGTTGAGCGGCTTCGACCATTCGCTGACCCGCGCCGGCGCCATGTGCGGCGCCGACCCGACGATGGTGTTCTTCAAGGTGATCCTGCCGCTGATCCTGCCCGGCATCATTTCCGGCGCGCTGTTCGCCTTCGTCACCTCGTTCGACGAGGTCGTCGTCGTGCTGTTCGTCGCCAGCGTCGACCAGCAGACGATTCCGCGCCAGATGTGGGCCGGCATCCGTGAGCAGATCAGCCCGACCATCCTGGCGGTGGCGACCGTGCTGATCTGCATTTCGATCGCGTTGCTGGCGACGGTCGAGATGCTGCGCCGCCGCTCCGAGCGGCTCAGGGGCCTGTCGCCCGGCTGACCGGCCCGCAAACGAGGCGCTTTCCAAAATCCGGGCAACCGTCGTAGTGTGATTTGGTTGTTGCATGGGGACGGACCATGGCCCTGGATGGCGCCGGTTACCGTGTCGGCTTTATACTCGTCGACGAGTTCTCAATGATCGCGTTCGTTTCCGCGATCGAGGCCTTGCGGCTCGCCAATCGCGTTTCCGACTCGTCGCCCTACGGCTGGATCGCGCTGTCCGGCGACGGCAAGCCGGTGCGCGCGTCGAACGGCATCGAGATTTCCGTCGAGGCCGGCCTCAACGTCGCGCCGCCCTTGGATGCGGTGTTCGTCTGCGGCGGCGTCAACGTGCAGGAGCACGAGGACCGTGCCGTGATGGCGGGCCTCCGCCGGCGCGTGGCGCATGGCGCAGCCGTCGGCGCGCTCTGCACCGGCACCCATATTCTGGCCCGCGCCGGATTGATGGACGGCTACCGCTGCACCATCCATTGGGAGAACATCCCGGCCTTCGTCGAGGCGTTTCCCGAGGTCGAGGTCTCGTCCGAGCTCTTCACCATCGACCGCAACCGCTATACCTGCGCCGGCGGCACGTCGGCGCTCGACCTCATGCTCAACCTGATCTCGTCGCAGTTGGGCGCCGAGATCGCGGCGACCGTGTCCGACGAGTTGATGCACCATCGCATCCGCGACGGCAGCGAAGGCCAGCGC
>JAYNJY010000355.1:0-2870 GCA_038110665.1 Rhodospirillaceae bacterium
AGCGCCACGTAGCTGCCGGTGATCGCCGCCGTGCGGGTGCCGCCGTCGGCCTGGATCACGTCGCAGTCGAGCTTGACTTGGATTTCACCCAAGGCGGCGAGGTCGGTGACGGCGCGCAGCGAGCGGCCGATCAGGCGCTGGATTTCCTGGGTGCGGCCGGTCTGTTTGCCGCGCGCCGCCTCGCGGTCGGTGCGCGAATGCGTCGAGCGCGGCAGCATGCCGTATTCCGCCGTCACCCAGCCCTTGCCGGAATCGCGCATCCAGCTCGGCACGCGTTGCTCGACGCTGGCGGCGCAGAGCACGTGGGTGTCGCCGAAGCGCGCCAGGCACGAACCTTCGGCGTGCTTGGAAACATCGGGTTCGAGCACGATCTCGCGCAACTGGTCTGGCGTCCTGCCGGAGGGCCGCATGGCGCTTCCTTTCTGGTCGGTGGCGGCGGGAGCGGCAAGCTAACGCGGCCTTGCGCTTGAGACAAGTCCGCGCGGCCGGTGCCGGCGCCTTCCTTTCGAATTGGTTCCGCCGCCTTTTCCGGCCGGTTCCATTGACGGCCCCGGACCACAAAACTAAATTCCTGGCAGCTTTTGCAAGCCCAGGCGGATAGCATGCCGGATAACTTGCCGGACAGGACATGATCATCGAACTGAACGCGCGCTCGCGGGAAATCTTCCGCCTCATCGTCGACGCCTACGTCGAGACCGGCGAACCGGTCGGCTCGCGCGTGATCGCGCGCAAGCTCGGCTCCAAACTGTCGCCGGCGACGGTGCGCAACGTTATGTCGGACCTGGAAGAGGCGGGGCTGTTGTACGCGCCGCATACCTCGGCCGGGCGGCTGCCGACTGACGCCGGGCTCAGGATGTTCGTAAACGGCCTGCTCGAGATCGGCAATCTTTCGGGCCGTGAGCGCGACGACCTCGACCGCCGCTTCGCCGGTACCGCGACCAGCCTCGAGGGCATGCTCGAACAGGCCTCGGAGGCGCTCTCGGGCCTGACCGGCTGCGCCAGCCTGGTGCTGGCGCCGAAGACCGAGAGCCCGTTGAAGCACATCGAATTCGTGTCGCTCAGCCCGGGTCGCGCGCTCGTGGTATTGGTCACCGAGAACGGCATCGTCGAGAACCGCATCATCCAGACGCCCGAGCAGCTGTCGCCATCGGGCCTGGTGCAGGCGTCGAACTTTCTTGCCGCGCGCCTCGTCGGGCGCACCGTCAAGGAGGCCTACGACGAGATCATGGCCGAACTCGAGCAGAACCGCGCCGAGCTCGACCAGCTGACCCAGAACGTCGTCGCCAGCGGCCTCGCGACCTGGGCCGGCGACGCCAAGGAAGGCGCCATGAAGGGCTCCTTGATCGTGCGCGGCCAGGCGAACCTGCTCGAAGACATCAGCGCGCTCAACGACCTGGAGCGGATCCGCAACCTGTTCGCCACGCTCGAGACCAAGCAGGAAATGCTCAAGCTGCTGTCGCTCGCTGACACCGCCGAGGGCGTGCAGATCTTCATCGGCGCCGACAACCAGCTGTTCAACCTCGCCGGCATCTCGGTGGTGGTCAATTCGTTCCAGTCGACCTCGCAGCAGGTGATCGGCGCCATCGGCGTCATCGGGCCGACGCGCATGAACTACGCCCGCATCATTCCCATGGTCGACTACACGGCCAAGCTGATCGGGCGCATGCTCGGCTGAGGCCGGGCGCCCACACGCAAACCAGAGACGAACCAGAAACGGAAGTGCCATGAACGCAGACCAGCCCCCCCGCGACGAATCCAACCCGGGCCACGCCCAGGACACGGGCGAGCCCAATTTCGCGCCGTCGGAAACCGCGCCCGTGCCCTCGCAAGAGCCGGCGCCGGCCCTCGACGAGACGGCCGAGCGCGCCAGCGAGGCCGAGGACGCGGCGACCCTGGTTGCCGACGCGACCGCGCATATCGAGCACCTGGAGGGCGAGTTGGCCGCGCTCAACGACAAGCTGCTGCGCGCGCTGGCCGAGGCCGAGAACGTGCGCCGCCGCGCCCAGCGCGACAAGGAAGACGCGTCGAAATACGCGATCAAGGGTTTCGCCGAGGACATGCTGCGCGTCGCCGACAACCTGGGCCGGGCGCTCGCCGCCATCGATGCCGACGCGCGCAAGCAGGACGCCAACCTGGAAACCATCGCCGTCGGCGTCGAGATGGTGATGAAGGAACTGCTGTCGGCGTTCGAGCGCGCCGGCGTCAAGCCGATCGAAGCCGAGGGCCAGCGTTTCGACCCGATGCTGCATGAGGCGATGTACGAACTCGAGGATCCGTCGAAGCCGGCCGGCACCGTCGCCCAGGTGCTGGAGCAGGGCTTCACCCTGCACGGGCGCACGCTGCGCGCCGCCAAGGTCGGCGTCACCAAGGGCGGCCCCAAGCCGGAAGCCAAGTCCGAGGCGCCGGCCATCGAAGCCGAACGGCCGCAGGCCGGCGCTGGCCGAGAGGGCCAGCACGCCTACGAGCACCGCAGCGACGGCCAGACGGGCGGCCAGGGCGGCGCCGGGCATCAGTTCGACGAGAAGCTGTGAGCCAATTTCGTCAACGGCCGCAAACCGTTGCGCGGCCCGAATCCTGGGCCTATATAAGCGCGGGATCCCGTCACGTCGGGTTTCCGCTTCGAACCACATAGGGATTTCCGGCGGCGCCTTCGGGGCCGCCTCGAGATTGCTGTAATAAGTGAGGACGACATGAGCAAAGTCATTGGTATCGATCTTGGCACCACCAACTCCTGCGTGGCCATCATGGATGGGCGCGACGCCAAGGTCATCGAGAACGCGGAAGGTGCGCGCACCACGCCATCCATGGTCGCATTCGCCGAGGGCGGCGAGCGCCTGGTCGGCCAGCCGGCCAAGCGCCAGGCGGTGACC
>JAYNJY010000356.1:0-2863 GCA_038110665.1 Rhodospirillaceae bacterium
ACCTGCGCCGCATCCTCACCGACTACGGCTTCGAGGGCCATCCGCTGCGCAAGGATTTCCCGCTCACCGGCTACGTTGAACTGCGCTACGACGACGAACAGAAGCGCGTCGTCTACGAGCCGGTTAAGCTGGTTCAGGACTTCCGCAGCTTCGATTTCCTCAGCCCCTGGGAGGGCATGGTGCCGACGCTGCCGGGCGACGAGAAGGCCAAGGCCGAAGGGGAGGGCTCCTGATGGCCCAGACCGAGATCAAGAACTTCAATCTCAACTTCGGCCCGCAGCATCCGGCCGCGCACGGCGTGTTGCGCATGGTGCTGGAAATGGACGGCGAGGTCATCGACCGCGCCGACCCGCACATCGGCCTGCTGCATCGCGGCACCGAGAAGCTGATCGAATACAAGACCTACGTCCAGGCGGTACCGTATTTCGACCGCCTCGACTACGTCGCGCCGCAGAACCAGGAACACGCCTTCGTGCTGGCGACAGAGAAACTGCTGCGTCTCGAGATTCCGAAGCGCGCGCAGTACCTCCGCGTGCTGTTCTGCGAGATCGGCCGCATCCTCAACCACCTCCTGAACATCTGCTCCTACGCCATGGATGTCGGTGCCATGACGCCGATGCTTTGGGGCTTCGAGGAGCGCGAGCGGCTGATGGAGTTCTGCGAGCGGGTGTCCGGCGCACGCCTGCACATGGCCTACTTCCGTCCGGGCGGCGTCGCCTACGACATGCCCGAAGGCCTGGCCGAGGAAATCAAGGAGTGGGCGGAGCATTTCGTCAGCGTCATCGACGATTTGGAGACGCTGCTCACCGAGAACCGCATCTTCAAGCAGCGCACCGTCGACATCGGCGTGATCACCGCCGAGCAATGCTTCGACTGGGGCTTCAGCGGCCCCAATATCCGCGCGTCGGGCGTGCCATGGGATTTGCGCAAGTCGCAGCCCTACGACGCCTATGCCGAGATGGACTTCGACATCCCCGTCGGCAAGCACGGCGACTGCTACGACCGCTACCTGATCCGCATGCTGGAAATGCGCGAAAGCCTGAAGATCATCCACCAGGCCATCGACAACATGCCGGACGGCCCGTGCAAGGCCGAGAACAACAAGGTGACGCCGCCGCCCCGGGCCGCCATGAAGCAGTCCATGGAAGCGCTGATCCATCACTTCAAGCTGTTCACCGAGGGCATGCGCGTGCCCGCTGGCGAGACCTACACGGCGGTTGAGGCGCCGAAGGGCGAGTTCGGCGTCTATCTGATTTCCGACGGCTCCAACAAGCCCTATCGCTGCAAGATCAGAGCGCCCGGTTTCGCGCACCTGCAGGCCATGGATTTCCTGTCGAAGGGTCACATGCTGGCGGACGTGGTCGCCAACATCGGCTCCATCGACATCGTGTTTGGCGAGATCGACCGATGAGCGACATGACGGACACCGGCGAAAGCTTCCAGTTCACGCCTGAGACCGAGGCCAAGGCCCAGGTAGTGGAGGCGCGCTATCCCGAAGGCTGGAAGGCGAGCGCGGTGATGCCGCTGCTCGATCTGGCGCAGCGCCAGAACGGCGGCTGGCTGACCCAAGCGGCGATGGACTATGTCGCCGACCGCCTGGCGATGCCGAAAATCCGCGTCTACGAGGTCGCCACCTTCTACACCATGTACAACCTGAAACCGATCGGGAAGCATCACGTCGAGGTCTGCACCAACCTGCCGTGCTGGCTGCGCGGTTCCGACGAGATCGTCGGCGCCTGCAAGAAGTTCCTCGGCATCAACGTCGGTGAAACCACCGCGGACGGCATGTTCACGTTGAGCCAGGCGGAATGCCTGGGTGCGTGCGTCAACGCGCCGATGATGCAGATCGGCGACGACTACTACGAGGACCTGGACGCCGAGTCGACCATGGCCGTCCTGACCGAACTCAAGGCCGGCAAGAAGCCGAAGACCGGTTCGCAGTCAGGCCGCTTCACCTGCGAGCCGGCGACCGGCCTGACCACGCTCGATCACCAGAAGGATTTGTTGAAGACCGCGCTCCGCGGCGGAGGCGACGACTGATGCTGCAGGACCAGGACCGCATCTTCACCAATCTCTACGGCCTCGAGGACCCGTTCCTGGCGGGCGCCAAGAAGCGTGGCGACTGGGACGGCACCAGGAAGATCCTCGAACTCGGCCGCGAGAAGATCATCGCCTCGGTAAAGGATTCGGGGCTGCGCGGCCGTGGCGGCGCCGGCTTCTCGACCGGCATGAAATGGTCGTTCATGCCCAAGGAAGTGGGCGAGCGCCCGCACTACCTGGTGATCAACGCCGACGAGGGCGAGCCCGGCACCTGCAAGGACCGCGAGATCATGCGCCACGACCCGCACAAGCTGGTCGAAGGCGCGCTGATCGCGTCGTTCGCGGTCGGCGCGCACGCGGCCTACTGCTACGTGCGGGGCGAGTTCTACCGCGAGACCGAAGCCCTGCAACGCGCCGTCGACGAGGCCTACGAATCCGGCCTGATCGGCGACGACGCCTGCGGGTCGGGCTACAAGTTCGACTTTTATATCCACCGCGGCATGGGCGCGTACATCTGCGGCGAGGAATCGGCGCTGATCGAAAGCCTCGAGGGCAAGAAGGGTCAGCCCCGGCTGAAACCGCCGTTCCCGGCCAACGTCGGCCTCTACGGCAGTCCGACGACGGTCAACAACGTCGAATCGATCGCCGTCGTGCCGACCATCCTTAGGCGCGGCCCGGAATGGTTCGCCGCGCTGGGCAAACCGAACAACACCGGCACCAAGCTGTTCAACATATCCGGGCACGTCAACGCGCCGTGCACGGTGGAGGAGGAGATGGGCATCCCGCTGAAGGAGCGCCTCGGGTAGCTCGCCGGCGGCGGGCG
>JAYNJY010000357.1:0-2861 GCA_038110665.1 Rhodospirillaceae bacterium
TCGTTCATGCGCTTGCGGCAATCGGCGGCGCGCGAGCGGTCGCGGCCGACCATCTCGGCGTAGGCGAGCAGATGATGGCCGAGCGTCACCGGCTGCGCCGACTGCAAATGCGTGAAGCCGGGCATGATCGCATCGGCGTGGGCTTCGGCGACGTCGATCAGCGCGCGCTGCAACTCCATCATGTCGCCGTCGAGTTCGTCGAGCGCGTCGCGCACCCAGAGCCGGAAGTCGGTGGCGACCTGGTCGTTCCTGGAGCGCGCCGTGTGCAGCCGGCCGGCCGGCGCGCCGATCAGTTCCGACAAGCGATGCTCGACGTTCATGTGGATGTCCTCGAGCGCGCGGCTGAACGGAAAATCGCCGGCGTCGATCTCGGCCTTGACCGATTCGAGCCCGGCGACGATGGCGTCGGCGTCGGCGGCATCGATGATGCCCTGGGCCGCGAGCATGCGGGCGTGCGCCTTCGAGGCGGCAATGTCCTGGGCGTACATGCGCTTGTCGAAATCGATCGAGGCGTTGATCGCCTCCATCACCGCGTCGGGGCCGCCGGAGAAGCGGCCGCCCCACATGGCGCTGGCATCGCCGGAAGTTTTCGTTTTATCGTCGCTCATCGAACCCGCCTGCAAAATGAGCCCTGAAGGGGCCGAGATCGGAGAACCATCCTATATGTCCAAGGCCCGCTTAAGTACAGGAAAAATCGTCACTTTCCTATTCGCGGCCGTGGCCGTGGCGGGGCTCGCGCTGATGCTGACCCAGAATTTTCTGGGCGCGCGCGGAAGCGCCGCCTGCCAGCCGGCGGCGGGCACCTTCAAGAGCTTCCAGGCGGCCGAAGCCAGGCCAGCGGTGCCGGCCGTCCCGTTCCTCGGGGCCGACGGCCGGGAACGCTGCCGGGCCGCATGGACCGGCTTGGGGGTGGTGCTCAACTTCTGGGCCACCTGGTGCCCGCCCTGCGTCAAGGAGATGCCGGCGCTCGACCGCCTGCACAACATCCTCGCTGCCGACGGCATCGCCGTCCTGGCCATATCGGAAGACCGCGAGGGCCTGCCGGTCGCCCGGAAATTCCACGACACCAACAAGCTCGCGGCGCTCGAGGTGATGGCCGACCCGAAGGGCGCGCTATTGCGCGCGCTCAAGGGCCAGGGCCTGCCGACCACGGTGTTGATCGACCGGCAGGGCCGCGAGGTTGGCCGCGTCGTCGGCGCCGCCGAATGGGACGCGCCGGCGACGGTCGGATTCCTGAAGGGTTGTCTACGACCTTGAGTCGGCCATACCGGCGCGGGGCGCGTCGTCGATGTCGCCGTTCGGCGCGGGCGGGCTCAGCCAGTCCTTGAGGAAATTGAGCAGCGCGCCAGCATCGTAGGCGTCGGGCGCCGCCTCATAATCGGTGAGCATGCCGGCGAGCTTCCGTTCCAGCTTGCGGTGGCGGTCGCGGTGGCCGTCCAGGTCCGGGTAGCGGGCGCGCGCCATGATCTGTTCCTCACGCTGGAAATGGCCCTCGACGTAATGATTGAGGCGGCGGAACAGGTCGCCCAGGTTGTCGGGCCGATCGCCGCGCTCGACCACGTCGTGCAGCGCGTTGACCATGGCGAACAGCACCTGGTGGTCGCCGTCGATGGTGCGCACGCCGGTGGCGTAGTCGCGGGTCCAGATCAGGAAGGCGCCGGGCCGTGCTTCCGCCGTGGCGCCTACGCCCCCTCGCCGGAACCGCGGCTGCGGACCAGCCGGCGCAGTTCCGACAGCTCGCGCTCCAGCAGGTCGAGCTTGCCCTCGATCACCAGGGCGTCGTGGTGGATCTCCTCGACCGTCTCGCGGTGCCGGGCCTGCATCGAATCGACGATGACGCCGATGAACAGGTTGATGATGGCGAAGCTGGTGATCAGGATGAACGGAATGAAGAACGCCCAGGCGTAGGGGTGCTTCTCCATCACCGGGCGGACGATGCCCATCGACCAGCTCTCGAGCGTCATGACCTGGAACAGCGAATACATCGAGCGACCGATGTTGCCGAACCAGGCATCGAAGTCGCTGCCGAACAGGTTGGTGGTGAGCACCGCGCCGACATAGAAGATCAGCGAAATCAGCGCAACGATCGAGGCCATCGCCGGCAGCGCACTGAACAGCGCCTGGACGACGATGCGCATCTGCGGCACCACCGAGAGCAGCCTGAGCGTCCGGAGAATGCGGAGCGCACGCAGCACCGTGAACGGTCCCGCCGCCGGCACCAGCGCGATACCGACAACGACGAAGTCGAATTCGTTCCAGCCTTCCTTGAAGAAGCGCCAGCCGCGGTGCACCAGCTTGGCGGCGATCTCGGCGCAGAACACAACAAGCACCGCCTTGTCGAGCACGGCGAGCAGCGTCCCCCAGTTAGCACGCACGGTCTCGGACGTCTCCAAGCCGAGGGTGATCGCGTTGAATACGATCAGCGTCGTGATCAGCGCGCGCACCTTGGGCGCCATGACGATGGCGCCGATGCGCTCGCGCAAGCCGGTCGGTCGGACTGCTTCTTGGCTCACCGCTGTAGCCCTCCGGGAAAACGTCTTAGCGCGTCTCGCGGCGGCTTCCAAGAGCGGAGACGGCGGCGCCAATGTGGGTCTTCAGTGCAGCGCCGTCATCCACATCGGCGAGCGTCGCCGCGCGCCCGACGCGCCAGCCCTTGGGCAGGCCGGCGAGGGTCTTTTCCAGGGTGTCGGGCCTCGACCATTCGACGCCGGCGAAGATGTCGGCATTGCACGCATGCCGCAAGCCGACCAGCCAGAAGCCGCCGTCGGCGGCCGGTCCGAGCACCGCGTCGTTGCGTCCGAGCGCCCGGAACGCCTGCCAGATATGGCCGGGCCGGATCGCCGGAATGTCGGCGCCGACCA
>JAYNJY010000358.1:0-2859 GCA_038110665.1 Rhodospirillaceae bacterium
CAACCGGATGGGCCGGCACCAGGTGCACGCCCTTGGGCAGGTGCGGCTGCACGTCGGCGATGACCGACGACTTGCACGAGCCGACGTCGGAAACGATGGCGCCGGGCTGGAGCGCCTTGGAGATGTCGCGTGCGATCTGCTTGTTGGCGCCCAACGGCGCGCAGAGCACGACGAGATCGGCGCCCTTGACCGCCTGCGCTGCCTTCATGTGATAACTGGTGCCGAGCTTGAGGCGCCGGGCCGCGTCGAGCGTCCCTTTGCGGCGCGTCGAGATGGCGATTTCCTTGGCGAGCTTGTGTTTCTTCAGCGCGCGCGCCAGCGACGAGCCGATCAGGCCGATGCCGATCAGCGCGACCTTGCGAAACGGTTTCGGCCGCGCCGGCCTGGCGGTCTTGGCGTTCATGCGTTGCGTCCCAGGAACCGCGCCAGGCTGTCGACCACGGCTTGCATCTCGTCTTCGGCGCCGACGGTGATACGCAGGCATTCGGGCAGGCCGTAGCCGGCCATGCGGCGCACGATGATGCCGTCGCGCTTCAGGAACGCGTCGGCGGCCTCGGCGCCGTGTTCGGGGAAGGCGCCGAAGCAGACCAGCACGAAGTTGCCGACGCTGTCAGTCACCGAAAGGCCGAGGTCGCGGAGCTTGGCGATCGTCCACGGCAGCCATTTGTCGTTGTGCGCGCGCACCCGCGCCGTGAACGCCGTGTCGCGCACGGCGGCGGCGCCGGCGACCTGGGCGGCGGAACCGACGTTGAAGGGGCCGCGCACCCGGTGCAGCACGCCGGCCACCGCCGGTGGCACGTAGCCCCAGCCGAGCCGCATGCCGCCGAGCCCGAAGATTTTCGAGAAGGTGCGGGTCATCACCACGTTGTCGTGGCTCTCGACCATCTCGGCGCCGTCGGAATAGTCATCGCGGCCGACGTATTCGGCATAGGCGGCATCGATCACCAGCAGCACGTCGCCCGGCAGGCCGGCGCGCAGGCGCGCCATGTCGCTTGCCGGAATATAGGTGCCGGTCGGGTTGTTCGGGTTAGCGACGAAGACGATGCGGGTCTTGTCGGTGACGGCGGCGAGCAGGGCGTCGACGTCGGTGGTGAGGTCGCGCTCGGGCGCGGTCACCGGCGTGGCACCGGCCGCCTTGGCCGAAATCGGATACATCAGGAAGCCGTGCTGCGAATACAGCACCTCGTCGCCGGGGCCGGCGTAGGCCTTGCAGATCAGCGAGATAATCTCGTCCGAGCCGGCGCCGCAGACGATAAGCCGGGCGTCGAGCCCGAAGGTCGCGGCGATGGCCTCGCGCAGCTCGCGGCAGTCGCCGTCCGGATAGCGGTGCAGCTTGGCGCCGAGATCGGCATAGGCGGCGACTGCGGCCGGGCTCGGCCCCAGCGCGCTCTCGTTGGAGCTCAACTTGATCACCCACTCGGCACCCTGCACGGCGGACTCGCCGCCGACATAGGGCGCGATCTCCATGATGCCGGGGCGGACCCGAAGCTCGCTCATGCCTGTTCTCCGTGACTGGGCGGCGGGGTTTCGAGTTCGGCCAGGCTCAGCGGCGTGCCGTAGCCGCCGAGGTGTACGATGCGGACGGCGCGGTCGCCGAGGGCGTCCTTGAGCCGGGCCATCTGGCGGCCGCTCGGCTCCAGGAAACCGAACACCTCGACAAGGTATGTCCAGCCCGGCGGACGGCTCGGATCGCGCCAGAGCTGGTGGAAGGCGGTCGAAAACCCGGCCTGGGAGACCGCGTTCTCGATCGCCGGAAAACCGATGTCCTCGGCGGTCTCGACGGCCAGGAGCGAGCGGTCGCGGCCGGTCTTTTCCTGCGGCACCGGGCAGATCACCAGGGCGTCCAGGTCCTTGTCGTGGGTATTGGCGCCGGGAATGAACGGCAGCCGGCAGATCACCTTGGGTGCGTCGGCGGCCTCGCTGACGAGGTAGCGCCACCATTGCTCGTCCCAGTCGCGGCTCAGGAACGGCAGCACGCCGACGGTGGCCTGCTGCTCGCGCACCGCCTCGACCACGGCGCGTGCCGAGGCAAAGCGCTGCATCGGCGTGAACGTACCGTACTGGTCGCGCGCCAGGTCCCAGTAGCCGGGCACCTCTTCGGGATGGAACACGGCGACCGAGAACGGGCCCTCGAAACTGAGCGTGGCGACGATCATCTCGCGCCAGATGCGGCAGAGTTCGCGCTTCGGGAACGGGCTCGCGTGTTCGGCGCAGAGCCGGTAGAGAATCTCGGCCTCGCGTGCCGGGCGGATCTTCACCGCCGCATTCTTCTTGATCTCGCGCACGCCCTCGACGATGCGGGTGCGGCGCTGGATCAGGTCGTGCAGCGAACGGTCGATCTCATCGATCTGCCGGCGCAATTCCAACAGTTTCTCTTCGTTCGTGGCCATCGTCGGTCCCGCTTTTTTCGGTCCCCGGGCCTGGGCTCCCGCCCGGGACCCGCTAGTGATAATCGCAAGGTCCGGTAAAATCAAAGAAAACAGCGGATGCTGGGGTTATTCGGCGAAATCCCTGGGATCGCCCGCGACGCGCCGGCTCGGGCCCGGCACCGGCAGGTAGCCGCGCACCCGCGCGCGCCCGCCGGCGACCGTGCCGGCGTAGATCTGCTTGGTCGCCTCGGCGATGATGACGCCGCCGAGGACCGGGAAATAACGCTCGCCGATGCGCTCCCAGGCGCCGGTGGCCGACTGGATCATGCGCGAGCCGAACGGCGGCATGAACAGCGCGCGCGAGATTTCCACCGGCGTGAACATGTTCTCGCGCAGCACGTGGGATAGCTGCTGGCCGGAATAGGGCAGGCCGTAGCCGAACGGCGTGCGTTCGAACCGCGCCCAAAGGCCGCGTCGGTTGGGCACGACG
>JAYNJY010000359.1:0-2857 GCA_038110665.1 Rhodospirillaceae bacterium
CCCTCGACCCGCCGCCGCCGCTGACCGGCTACGCCCGCGCCGTGGCGCCGCCCGAAGCCCGCATGACGCCGGCGCGCGCGCGCGTGCTGGCGGCGCTGGAAGACGGCCCGCCGATGATCGCCGCCGACCTTGCCCGCATGGCCGGCGTCAGCCCCGGCGTGGTCAAATCTATGGCCGACGCGGGCCTGCTCTCGCCGGTGGCGCTGGCCCAAGTGGTGCTGCCACCGGTCCCCGACCCGGACCACCCCGGGCCGGCACTGAGCGAAGATCAGACGCCGGCCGCCGCGCAGCTGGCGAAAGAGGCCGAAACCGGCGGCTTCCGCGTGACGCTGCTGGACGGCGTGCCGGGCGCCGGCAAGACCGAGGTCTACTTCCAGGCGGTCGCGGCCGCGCTCCGTCAGGACCACCAGGTGCTGGTGCTGCTGCCGGAGATCGCCTTGAGCGCGCAGTGGATGGAGCGCTTCCGGGCACGGTTCGGCAATCCGCCGGCGGAATGGCATTCCGACCTGACGCACGGCCAGCGCCGCGCCACCTGGCGCGCCGTCGCCGAGGGCCGCGCCAAGGTCGTGGTCGGCGCCCGTTCGGCGCTGTTCCTGCCGTATCGGGACTTAGGGTTGATCGTCGTCGACGAGGAACACGAGGGTGCCTACAAGCAGGAGGAAGGCGTCATCTACAATGCTCGCGACATGGCCGTGGTGCGGGCCCGCATCGCCGACGCGCCGGTCGCCCTGGTTTCCGCGACGCCTTCGCTGGAGACCGTGGTCAACGTCAAGCGCGGCCGCTACGACGCGCTAAACCTGCCGGCACGGCACGGCGGCGCGGCGCTGCCGGAGGTCTCCGTCATCGACATGCTCAAGGCGCCGCCGCCGCGCGGACGCTGGCTCTCGCCCGAATTGGAGAAGCACCTTCGGACGACGCTGGAAAGCGGCGAACAGGCGCTGCTTTTCCTCAACCGGCGGGGTTATGCGCCGCTGACGCTCTGCCGCGCCTGCGGTCACCGCTTCCAGTGCCCGAGCTGCACCGCCTGGCTGGTCGAACACCGGCTCGCGTACCGGCTGCAATGCCATCACTGCGGCTACCAGATCCCGCTGCCCGAACGCTGCCCCAACTGCCAGGCGGACGATGCTTTGGTGCCCTGCGGTCCAGGAGTCGAGCGACTTCTGGAGGAAATCACCCAGGTTTTCCCGGACGCCCGCACCCTGATCGCGGCGAGCGACAGCATCGCCAGCCCGAGTGCCGCGGCGACCCTAGTCGAACGCATCGAAAAGCACGAGATCGACATCATCGTCGGGACCCAGATCGTCGCCAAGGGCTACCATTTTCCGCTGCTCACCCTGGTCGGCGCCATCGACGCCGACTTGGGCCTGCAGGGCGGCGACTTGCGCGCGGCGGAACGCACCTATCAACTGCTCTATCAGGTCGCCGGACGCGCCGGACGCGGCGAAAAGCCGGGCCGGGTCTACCTGCAAACCTACAACGCCGCCCATCCGGTGCTGAAGGCGCTCTGCAGCGGCGACCGAGACGCTTTCCTGGACGCCGAGGCCGCCCAGCGCGAGGCCGCCGGCATGCCGCCGTTTGGACGCCTGGCGGCGGTGATCGTCTCGGGTGCCGACGAGCGCGCCGTCGACGACGGCGCCGCCAGCCTGGGACGGACGGCGCCGAACGCGCCGGACCTGCAGATACTCGGTCCGGCGCCGGCGCCGATTTCGCTCTTGCGCGGCCGCCACCGCCGCCGATTCCTGGTGATCGCGGGCCGCGACGTGGCGTTGCAGCCGGCCTTGCGCGCCTGGCTCGGACGTGCCCGCTGGCCCAAAAAAGTGCGTGTTCAAATCGACATCGACCCTTACAGTTTTATGTAAGAAGTATGGCCCTCAACGCCGCAGAATTCCGGGACTTTGCGTGGTGCGAAAAAGGATGCGCCCGGCGTGTTGCATGGCTGGATTTAGTATGGTAGGACAGGCGCGCTTTCGCGAGGGAGCGGGCCATCCAGGGGGTCCCGAAGATGCGGTCGAAAAATCGATCGGATGCGGTTCGGGGCGATTTGGACGGGTTCTTAAGAATAACGGACGAGGAATGTCCCTGTGGCGTCGACTGTAACGGGCGCGATCGGCCTTTCCGGTCGCTACGCAACGGCATTGTTTGAGCTCGCAGATGAGCAAAAAGAGCTCGATCAGGTGGCCGACGACCTCTCCAGCGTGGGTGCCATGCTGGAAGACAGCGACGACCTCAGGCGGATGATCCGCTCTCCGGTGATTTCCAAGGACGACCAGCAGAAGGCCATGCAGGCGCTGCTCGATGCCGCCGGCATCGGCGCGCTGACGCGGAACTTCATCGGCGTTGTCATCGAGAACCGTCGCCTGTTCGCCCTCCCTGGCATGATCAAGGGTTATCTCGCTTTGCTCGCTCGGGCCCGCGGCGAAGCCACCGCCGAGGTGGTTTCGGCTAAGCCGCTGACCGATGCGCAGAGCCAGGCGATCATGGATTCGCTCCGCAAGGCCGTTGGGACCAAGGTCACCATCGACGCCAAGGTGGACGAAACTTTGCTCGGCGGCCTGGTCGTTAAGGTCGGGTCGCGTATGGTTGACACGTCATTGAAGACGAAGCTCTCCCAGCTTCGCCTCGCCATGAAAGGGGTTGGATAATGGATATCCGTGCCGCGGAAATTTCCGCCATCCTGAAGAAACAGATCGCCGGTTTCGGCGCCGAAGCGGAGGTGGCCGAAGTCGGCCAGGTGCTGTCCGTCGGTGACGGTATCGCCCGCGTCCACGGCCTCGACAACGTCCAGGCCGGCGAAATGGTCGAATTCCCGGGCGGCATCAAGGGCATGGCGCTGAACCTCGAGACCGACAACGTCGGT
>JAYNJY010000360.1:0-2841 GCA_038110665.1 Rhodospirillaceae bacterium
ATCATGAAGAACGCCAGCAAGGTGATCATCGTGCCGGGCTACGGCATGGCGGTCTCCCAGGCCCAGCACGCGGTCCGCGAACTGGCCGATTTGCTCTCGGCCGAGGGCGTCGACGTGCGCTACGCCATCCATCCGGTAGCCGGGCGCATGCCGGGCCACATGAACGTGCTGCTGGCCGAGGCCAACGTGCCCTATGACGAAGTGTTCGAAATGGAGGAGATCAACCATGAATTCTCCACCGCGGACGTCGCCTATGTGATCGGCGCCAACGACACCACCAACCCGGTCGCCCGCACCGATCCGAAGAGCCCGATCGCCGGTATGCCGATCCTCGACGTCGACAAGGCCGGCACGGTGCTGTTCGTCAAACGCTCGCTCAGCCCCGGCTACGCCGGCGTCGACAACCCGCTGTTCTACGCCGACAACACGCTGATGCTGTTCGGCGACGCCAAGAAGATGACGGAAGAGATCGTCCAGGCGCTCGGCTGACCAGCCAGCGTTGATTTATCCACAAGCGATGGGGCGGCTTCGGTTGCCCCATTTGCTTATGCGTGTAAGGCTGCACGCCAAGCCGGCAAGAGCCACCGCTCAACGATGGATCGCGCGCTTGGGATTTCCGACACCGGCCGAAACCCCCTCGGTCCGAACCGAATCCCAGGACGAACCCATGAAACTAAACGAACGGCAGCTTGCCGCGATCGAGGCGCGAATCGGCGCCAAGCCGTTGCCCGAGGAGGACCCCGCCGCGACACATTTGAGCGGGGCTTTCGGCGAACATTCGTTCTTCCTCGACCCCAACGGCCTTTACGTGTTCGAGGGCATCGACGCCACCGAAGCCGAGTCTGGCTCCGAACCGGCGCTGCTGGTGTAGATCGCCAAATGGACTGACGAGACCAAGACCGCCATCGCGCCGATCGAGCCGAAGCCGACCGACCTCATCATCGACCTTGCCGGGGAGGGCGAGGCGAACGAATAATGGCACCATGAGCGCGGAGGCGGATACGGCAACGATGCGGGCGGTTTTCGCCCACGCCTACGGTACCCCCGCGGGCCTGATCGTCGGTGATTTCCCGAAACCGGTCGCCGGGCCGGGCCAGATATTGGTTGCGGTGGTGGCGGCCGGCGTCGCCTTCCACGACGGGCTGCAACTCGCCGGCAAGCACCAGATCAAGCATGACATGCCCTACGTACCCGGCATGGAGATGGCCGGACGCGTTGCGGCGCTTGGTGCGGGCGTCGCAAGCCCCGCCGTCGGCACGCCGGTGATGGCGCTTTCGGAGCGTGGCCGTTGGGGCCAGTTTGCCGCCGCCGATGCCAGCCAGGTCTGGCCGGTGCCGGCAGGCATCGCGCCGCCGGTCGTCGCCGCGCTTTCCATGGCCTACACCACGGCGCATTGCGGGCTCTATTGGGAGGCCGGCGTCAAGGCGGGCGAGTGGGTGTTGGTGACCGGTGCATCCGGCGCCGTCGGCCTCGCCGCCGTCGAGATCGCCAAGGCGCTCGGTGCGCGCGTCCTCGCCGTCGCATCCTCGTCCGAACGCCTCGAAGTCGCGGCCCAGCACGGCGCCGACCACGGCATCGACTACAGTTCGGGCGGGCTCAAGGACGCGGTCATGGACCTGACCAAGGGCGCGGGCGTCGACGTCGCCTTCGACCCGGTGATGGGTGGGCTCTACGAGGATGTGATGGGATCTCTCGGCTGGGGCGGGCGCCATGTGATTATCGGATTCGCCGGCGGTTCGATCCCCGAGATCCCGCCGAACCGGCTACTGGTCAAGAATCGCCGCGCGCTCGGAATGGTCATGCGCTACTACCGTTACATGAAGCCGGACCTCATGCGCGAAACCGTCGAGACCCTGTTCCAATGGCAACGCGAAGGCCGCATCACGCCCCGAATTGCCGAAGTCGCGCCGCTCGAGCGCGCGCCCGAAATCCTGCAAGCGATCATGGACCGGAAGCTGATCGGCCGGGCCATTCTCGCGCCTTAAACCCGACCATTTGGCGGGGATATTGTCTCGCGTGCCGTTTATGGCTAGGCTTGGTGCAACGCGGTACAAGAACGGACCGGCCCTAAGCATGAGCAAACCCGTCGTCGGCATCGTCGCCAATTCCAAGCTGATCAATCAGCATTACCCGTCGCAGACCGTCGGTAACATGAACGTCGAGGCCGCTGCTAAGGTTGCCGGCGCGTTGCCGGTCCTGATCCCGTCGTTGCCCGAATGCACCGACCTCGAGCAGATCATGGAGCTTTGCGACGGCTTCATGCTGACCGGCGGACGGCCGAACGTGCATCCGGACGAATATGGCCACGCCGAGACGCCGGCGCATGGCGAGTTCGACCGCGGCCGCGACTGGGTTGCGCTTAGGCTGATCCGTGCCTGCGTCGAACGCGGCCAGCCGATTCTCGGCGTCTGCCGCGGTTTCCAGGAATTCAACGTCGCCATGGGCGGCACGCTCCACCCGGAGATCAGGGATTTGCCCGGCCGCATGAACCACCGCATGCCGCCGGACGGCACGCTCGAGGAGAAGTTCGCGCTGCGCCACACCATCAAGCTGGTGCCGGGCAGCCGGTTCACCCGGATCTTCGGCGCCGACGAGGTCTGGGTGAACTCGCTGCACGGCCAGGGTATCGAGGAGGCCGGCGAGCGTATCTCCATCGAGGGCCACGCGCCGGACGGTACGCCGGAGGCCATCACCATCAAGGGTGCGAAGGGATTCGCCATGGCCGTCCAGTGGCACCCGGAATACAACGCCCAGAGCGACCCGGTATCGCGCCCACTGTTCGAGGCTTTCGGCGCCGCGCTTCGCGCTTGGCGACAGGGCGAGACGCTGGCGGCGGAATAG
>JAYNJY010000361.1:0-2818 GCA_038110665.1 Rhodospirillaceae bacterium
CATCATGATGGCGTTCTTCTTGACGATACCGACCAGCATGATGACGCCGACGAAGGCATACAAGGTGAGTGGCAGGTTGCCGATATAGAGCGCCAACAGCGCGCCCAAGGCCGCCGCCGGCAGGCCGGAGAGGATCGTCAGCGGGTGGATGAAGCTCTCGTAGAGGATGCCGAGCACGATGTAGACGACCAGGATCGCCATGAACAGCAGGAGCCCCATGTTGGCGAGCGATTCCTGGAATGCCTCGGCGGTGCCGCCGAACTTGGCCGAGATCGAGCCCGGCATCTGGATGCGCTGTTCGAGGTCACGGATGCGGTCGATGGCGGTGCCGAGCGAAACGTCCGGCGCCAGATTGAACGCCAGCGTCACCGCCGGCAGCAGGCCCTGGTGGTTGATCGCCAAGGGCGCCACCTCGGTGACCACCTTGGTCACTGCGTCGAGCCGGATCTGCTTGCCGGACTTCGAAGTGATGAACAGCTGCGACAGGCCCTCGATGCGGCGCTGGTGCTTGGGATCGATCTCCAGGATCACCTGGTACTGGGCCGACGCCGTGTGGATCGTCGAGATCTTGCGCGAGCCGAAGGCGGCGGCCAGCGTCGCCTCGATGCGGCGCGCGTCGACGCCGAGCGCGGCGGCGCGGTCGCGGTCGATCTGGACCAGCACCGTCGGGCTCTTGATCTGCAAATCGCTGGTGACGTCCTGGAAGCCTTCGAGCCTGGCCATTTCCTGACGCATGATCTCGGCCCAATGGTAGAGCGTCTGGAGGTCGAGGTCCTGCAGCGGGTACTGGTATTCGGCGTTGGAGAGGCGCCCGCCGACGCGGATCGGCGGCGGATTGAGCACGAACACGCGCAGCCCCGGCACCGTGTTGAGGTCGCGGCGCAGTTTCTGGACGATCTTGTTGATGTCCTTTTCCGGGCGCGTCTCGCGGTCCTTGAGCCGCATCAGTATGAAGCCCTGGTTCGACGTGCGTCCACCGCCGCCGCCGCCGGCGCGTTCCATGACCGCGTCGATGTTGGGGTTGGCGGCGGCAATGGCCGCGACCTTGTGCTGATAGGCGACGAGGGCGTCGTAGGAGGCCTCGTCGCCGGCCTGGGTGCGGACCAGGAGCCGGCCGGTGTCCTCGGCCGGCAGGAAGTCCTTCTGCACGACCGAGTAGAGATAGACCGTCGCGACGATGGTGCCGATGAACGACAGGAACACGACAAAACGGTGGCGTAGGCACCAGCGCAGCCCGGCCGCGTAGACCGACAGCATGGCGTTGTAGACCGCCTCGCTCGCCTGGAACAGCTTGCCGTGGTTCTCATCCGAGTGCCGGCCGAGGAAGCGCGAGCACATCATCGGCGTCAGCGTCAGCGAGACCACGCCGGAGACCAGCACGGCCGCGGTAATGGTCATGGCGAACTCGTTCAGCAATCGCCCGACCATGCCGCCCATGAAGATGATCGGGATGAACACGGCGATCAGCGAGATCGTCATGGAAATGATGGTGAAGCCGACCTCGCGCGAACCGACGATGGCGGCCTCGCGCTTCGACAGGCCCTTTTCGCGATGGCGCACGATGTTTTCGAGCATGACGATGGCGTCGTCGACGACGAAGCCGACCGACAGCGTCAACGCCATCAGCGACAGGTTGTTGAGGCTGAAGCCGAGCATATACATGGCGCTGAAGGTGCCGATCACCGAGATCGGCAGCGCGATGGACGAGATCACCGTCGCGGTGACGTTGCGCAGGAACAGGAAGATCACCATGACCACGAGCGCGGCGGCCAGCAGCAGGTGGAACTGCACGCCCTCGATCGATTCGCGGATGCCGAGGGAGCGGTCGTAGATGACCTCCAGCGTGATCGCGGCGGGGATCTGCTCGCGCAGTTGCGGCAGCGCCTTCGAGATCTGGTCGACGATCTTCACCGTGTTCGAGCCGGGCTGGCGGTAGACCGCCATCAGCATGCCCTGTTCGTTGCCGAAGTAGGTCGAGGTGCGGCGGTTGTCGACGTCGTCTATGGCGCGGCCGACGTCCTTGATGCGGACCGGCGCGCCGTTGCGGTAGGCGACCACCAGGTTGTTGTAGTCGGCGGCGCGGCTGAGCTGGCCGGTGGTCTTGATCGAGGCCTCGTGGCTGTCGCCGGCGATGGTGCCGGTCGGCAGGTTGGAGTTGCCGGCCTGCACGGCGGCCTCGACCTCGGTCAGGCTCAAGTTGCGGGTGACCAGCGCGCTCGGGTCGATCTGCACGCGCACGGCGTAGCGTTGGCGGCCCCAGAATTGCACCTGGGCGACGCCGTCGATGGTCGAGACCTGCTGCTGCAGCACCGTTTCGGCGTAGTCGTTGACGACCGACACCGGCAGCGAGCCAGAGCTCAGGCGCAGGTAGTAGATGGCGAAGTTAGCCGGGTTGCGCTTCCTGAGCGACGGCGTGTCGGGCATGCCGTCGGGCAGCGCCTTCTGGGCGGCGGAAATGGCGGTCTGGATGTCGAGGGCGGCGGCGTCGATGTTGCGGTCGAGCTCGAACTCGAGCGTCACGCGGGTTGTGCCGATCGAGCTCACCGAGGTCATCTTGCGCACGCCGGCGACCTGGGCGAACTGGTTCTCCAGCGGCAGCGCCACCGAGGACGCCATGGTTTCCGGGCTTGCGCCCGGCAGCTCGGCGCTGACCTCGATGGTCGGGAAGTCGACGTTGGGCAGTTCCGCGATCGGCAGCGAGCGATAGGCGACGAAGCCGAACAGCACGATGGCCAGCATGACCAGCGTTGTCATGACCGGCCGGTGGATGCAAACCTCGGGTATCCTCATGACGTTTTCTTGCCCTCGGGCGCCTTCT
>JAYNJY010000362.1:0-2799 GCA_038110665.1 Rhodospirillaceae bacterium
TCAAGAAGGACGCCGCCGGGCAGGTCACCGTCGATCAGGTGCTGCCGGTCGCCTTCGTGCCGATGGTGCAGTCCAAGGGTCCGCCGCCCAACTGACTTACAATATATAAATGTAGAATATAAACCCGGTCGGCCCTATGCTGGCGCCGGTCCCGCCACGTGGCCGAGTCGGGCGGGCCGGCAATCGGGGAGGATTCGCCATGCGTCATTGCAAGTTGTTCGACGTCGCGCTGGCTTCAGCCCTGCTGAGTTGGCTGCCGGCCAAGGCGGAAGAGGTCAAGCTCAAGCAGGGCGGGCTCACGCTCAACGCCGAACTCACGCTCGCCGACGGCAAAGCGCTGAGGGATGGCATCGTCCTCATGGTGCACGGCACGCTCGCCCACAACGCCATGGACACCATCAAGAACCTCGCCGGCGTCCTGAAGGAGCGCGGCATTTCGACCTTGGCCGTCAATCTCTCGCTCGGCCTTGACGATCGTCACGGCATGTACGACTGCAAGGTGCCGCACCGCCACAAGCACCTGGATGCTATCGGCGAGATCGGCCACTGGGTCAAATGGCTGCAGGCGAAGGGTGCCGGCGAGATCACGCTGTTCGCCCATTCGCGCGGCGGCAACCAGGCGACGCGCTACGCGACCGAGACCGCCGACCCCGGCATCAAGCGCCTGGTATTGCTGGCGCCCGCGACCTTCGTCGCCAAGGCGGCGGCCGACGGTTTCCAGCGTACGCACAAGCGGCCGCTGGCCGAAGCGCTGGCCAAGGCAGAGGCGCTCGTGAAGGCGGGCAAGGGGGCCGAGATGATGTCCAAGGCTGGCCTGCTTTACTGCCCCGAAGCCGACGTGGCGGCGGCAACCTTCGTCGCCTACTACAAGCCCGATCCGCGTTTCGACACGCCGTCGATCCTGCACGAGTTGAAGGTGCCGGCGCTGGTCGTCGCCGGCGGCAAGGACACCGTGGTGCGCGGCCTGCCCGAACGGGTCAAGCCGATGGCCGACGGCAAAAAACTGAGCCTCGGCGTGGTCGGCGACGCCGATCATTTCTTCCTCGATCTCTACGCCGAGGACGTCGCCGACTTCATCGAGAAGTTCCTTTCGTCGGGTACCTGAGCGGCGTAATCTCCGGCTTCGCGGACGGGATTTCGAGAGGGCTGCGATGCTGGCGGTGATGGGCGCCGTGGATGAAGAGGTGGCGCTGCTGCGCGAGCGCCTCGATGTCTCGTCCGAGGCCGAGCACGCCGGCATCCGCGTCTCGCTCGGCAATTACGGCGGCACCGAGATCGCCCTCGTCAAATGTGGCATCGGGAAGGTCAACGCCGCCATCTGCACGCAGATGCTGATCGACCTCTACCACCCCGACCGGTTGGTGTTCTCCGGCGTCGCCGGCGGGCTGCTGCCGAACATGGCGGCCGGTGACTTGATCATCGCCAGCCATTTGATCCAGTTCGACGTGAACTTGACCGCCTTCGGCCGGCGTCATGGCGAACTCCCCGACCGCGACCGCATGATCCAGTCCGACCCGGTGCTCATCGATGCCGCCGCCAAGGCCTACGACATCGCCTTCGCCGACCCGGTCGCGGGCCGTCCCAACCTGATGATCGGCACCATCGTCTCGGGCGACAGGTTCGTGAAGGACTCGGACACGCTGCGCTGGCTGCAACGCGAATTCGCCGCGCTGGCGACCGAGATAGAAGGCGCCGCCGACGGCTATACCTGCAATCTTTCGAACCTGCCCTTCGTCGTCGTGCGCGGGCTCTCCGACACCGCCGGCGAAAGCGCGCCCAAGGATTTCTCCGCCAACCTGAAAAAGGTCTGCGAGTCGTCGTTCAGACTGCTGGACGAGATGATCCCGAGCCTGGCGGCGTGATTTTGCCGATGGCGCCTCAGTAAGCGTATTCCTGAAACACCGGGTCGACGTCGCCTTTCCAGCGCCGCTCGTAGGCGCGCAACATTTCCTCAGCCGGCGTGATGCCGGACTCGGCGATCAGGAACAGCGGCTTCAGGTAGTTGGTCTCGTCGAGACCGATGCTGTCCAGCTGCTTACGGCGCTTCAGGCCGGCATGCGCCATCTCGAGCACGTCGAGCGCGATCTCGCGTACCGTCTTGTCGCGGAACGGCGTTTTCAGCGCCGTTTGCGGCACCTTGTCGCGCAATGCATCGCGTTCGGCTTGCGTCCAGTCGGCGACGTAGTCGCTGGCGGCATCGAGCGACTTCTTGTCGTAGAGCAGGCCGACCCAGAACGCCGGCAGGGCGCAGAGCCCTGCCCACGGGCCGCCGTCAGCGCCGCGCATCTCGAGGAAGGTCTTGAGCCGGACCTCGGGGAAGGCGGTGGTCAGGTGGTCGTCGTAGTCCTTCATCGTCGGCTTTTCGCCGGGCAGGACGGAAAGCTCGCCCTTGAGGAAGTCCTTGAACGAGAGCCCGGTGGCGTCAATGTACTTGCCGTCGCGGTAGACGAAGTACATCGGCACGTCGAGGATGTAGTCGACGTAGCGCTCGAAGCCGAAGCCGTCCTCGAACACGAACGGCAGCGTGCCGCAGCGCGCCGGGTCGGTGTCGGTCCAGCAATGGCTGCGGTACGAGAGATAGCCGGTCGGCTTGCCTTCCTTGAACGGAGAATTGGCCCACAGCGCGGTGGCGACCGGTTGCAACGCCAAGGCGACACGGAACATCTTGACCATCGTCGCTTCCGAGCAGAAGTCCAGGTTGACCTGCACCGTGCAGGTCGACTTCATCATGTCGAGGCCCATGGTGCCGACCTTGGGCATGTACTCGCGCATGATCTTGTAGCGGCCCTTGGGCATCCA
>JAYNJY010000363.1:0-2768 GCA_038110665.1 Rhodospirillaceae bacterium
GCCCTCGGCATCGCCCCGCCCCTGGCCGCCGACGCCACCGCCCCCGGCTACATCATCGACGGCCGCGGCCGCCGGATCGCCGCCGTGAATATGCGCGGCCTCGACCTCGACGGCGACCAGGGCATGGCCGCCGCCCGCGAGCTCGCCGCCGCCGTCAACTGGTTCGCCGGGCTGGTGCCGCCATGAGCACGCAACCGATCCGCCTGCAGCTGAGCCGCCGGCGCGGCTTCGACCTGCAGCAAGTCAGCCGCAACGCCAACGGCCTGGCGGCGCGCTCGGTCGCCAGGCCGGGACCGTTTGGCAACCCGTTTTTGATCCGGAAGGCAATCGATGCCGGCTACGCCAGCGTCGACACCGCCCCGCGCTTTTGCGTCGATTGTTTCGCCGACTGGCTGGCCGGGTCAGACCGCTGGTATCAAGGGCACGAGAGCGCGTGCCGGCGTGCCGCCATGCTCGCCGGGCTCGCCGGGCTCGCCGGTCACAACCTCGCCTGCTGGTGCCCGCTGTCGCTGCCCTGCCACGCCGACGTGCTCCTCGCCCGCGCCAATCGGGAGCCGGCGCCGTGAGGTCGCTGCCGGCCTGGGCCGCCGCCATGGTGCCGCTCGACCTCGAGCAGGCGGCGCGCGTCCTCGGCATATCGCGCCGCGGCCTGCTTGACGCCCTCGCCCGCCATCCGCATTATGAGCGCCGCGGCCGTAAATACGCCCTTTATCCCGAACACGTGGCCGCGCTGCGCTTGGCACTGGCGACCGCGCCGCCGCCGAGGCCGCCCGCGCCGAGCTCGAGGCGCGCATCTGGCAACGTCGTGCCTTTGGCGAACCGGCCATCCGCACCTTCGAGGAGGCGGCCTTGAGCTATTTGCAGGCCGGCGGCGAGCGCCGCTTTGTCGCCCCGCTCCTGCAGCATTTCCGCGGCCGTCGCCTGGCCACCATCCGCCCCGAGGAGATTCGCCAGGCGGCGCGCCTGCTCTATCCTGGCGCCAAGGCGGGCACCTGGAATCGCAACGCCATCACGCCGGCCCGCGCCATTATCCGCCACGCCGCCGAGCTCGGCTGGTGCCAGCCGGTCAGCGTGCGCGCCTTTGCCGTCGAGCGGGTGGCGCGCACCACCGTCGACCGCGCCTGGCTCGAGGCGTTCATGCGCCAGGCCGACGCCGACGGCCTGCCGCACCTGGCGGCGGCGCTGCTGTTCATGCACCAGACCGGCGCCCGCGTCTCGGAGGTCTGCCGGGTCGAGGCGACGCATGTCGACCTCGCCGGGCGCACCGTCGCCCTGGCGCGCACCAAGACCGGCGCCTGGCAGATCCGCCATATCTCCGAGGAGCTCGCCGGCCGCCTGGCGGCGCTGACGCCGGCGCCGGGGCGGCCGCTGTTTGGCTATGCCGACCGCGC
This sequence comes from Rhodospirillaceae bacterium, assembly GCA_038110665.1. GTDB lineage: Bacteria > Pseudomonadota > Alphaproteobacteria > Rhodospirillales > Casp-alpha2 > TMED8. Next base: position 1,392 of record JAYNJY010000363.1, read on the forward strand.
CGGCCTGCGCCGGCGCATGCTCGCCGTCTGCCGCCGCGCCGGCATCGCCTATGTGCCGAGCCACCAGGCCGGCCGCCACTCGTTTGCCACCAACGCCCTCGCCATGGGCGCCGACCTGCGCCAGGTCATGGACGCCGGCGGCTGGAAGTCGGCCCGCCTCATGCTCGAGACCTATGCCCACAGCGACCAGGCCGGCCGCGCCGTCGCGGCGTTGTTCGACCAGGCCAAACCCAGGCGGCGGCTGAAATGAGCGGCCACATAAAGCGGATGGCGCGCGCCCTTGTGTGCCTGCGATGGAGTTGGGCGCCGCGGCTAGGCGACCGGAGCAATGCGCACGCGCAACCCCATGCCTGGATCGCGCGGCAGCAAATGGAAGTGGCCGACCTACGACGCGCCCTCAAGGCAGTGGAGCGCAGGACATGACCCCAGAGCAGAGAGCCGAGATACGTGAGCGGGCGGCGGCGGCTACGCCGGGGCCGTGGGTTCAGGATGGTGACGCAATCCCGTGGTCACCGCGACAGCGGTCGCCCTTTATTGACCAAGGTGCCAATATTGAGTGCGTCAAACCAGCCGATAATGGGAGTACTATCTTTATCGTAATGGGTGGCGCACAAGACGAGCAAGGTGGAGCAGTTGGTGTGCTGACTAATGAGGACGCCGCCTTCATCGCCCACGCCCGCACAGACATACCCGCCCTACTCGCAGACAACGAAGCGCTGGAAGAGCGGCTGCGGGAGGCGCTGCTCGCCGAAACATTTCGCGACCTCGCGCCCTATGTCACCGTCGAGGCCAGCGACCTGGACGGCAGCCGATACGTCATCCGCCTGACCCGCGACGAACTTAACCAGCGCGACGTCGTCGCCAACCTCACGAACACCGGCGACGGCTGGACGATCGAGCTCACCGTGCGCCGGCGGCAACCGTGAGCCAGGCACGCCGGCGCCGAGACGCCGGCCGAGGGACAGGCGAAAGCCATGCCGATTCGCCCTGAGAACCGCAACCGCTACCCCGCCGACTGGCCCGAGATCCGCGCCAGGATTCTCCGCCGCGCCGGCAACAGGTGCGAGGCGTGCGGCGTCGCCGGCGGCGCCCTCGGCGGTCGCCTGCCCGACGGCACCTGGTGCCCGGCGCACCCGACCGGCACCGACGGCGCGCGACTGACCTGGCCGGGCCCTGGCAGCGATGCCTGGTGCCGATCGCCTGGCGGCGGCGAGCATCAGCTGCGGATCTTGCGCATCGTGCTGACCATCGCCCACCTCGACCATACGCCCGAGCATTGCCAGGACGACAACCTGCGCGCCTGGTGCCAGCGCTGCCATAACCGCCACGACGCGCGGCATCGCGCCGCCGGCATACGCCGGCGCCGGCGGGCGAGCG
>JAYNJY010000364.1:0-2742 GCA_038110665.1 Rhodospirillaceae bacterium
CGCCTATCGGCTGCAGCCGAAGAGCGACTGGGTCTCGGCCAGCCTGTTCGACCTGCAGGTGCGCTCGGGCAAGTGGCTCGACGCCCAGGTCACCGGCGATGAGCAGGCGCGCTTGGGTCTTATCGGCCGCGACGACAACCGCCGCCGCAAGGCGGTATTGGCATTGCAGCAGGGCATGGAATTGGCGCGGTCCGGCGACCCGGAGGAAGCTGCCAAGCGCTATAAGTTCGCGCACGAGGGCGCACCGGAATTCATGCCCGCCGCCGTCGCCTGGGCCGGCGCGCTGATCGACCAGGGCAAGGCGCGCCGCGCCGCCGACGTCGTCGCCAAGGTCTGGGCGTTGATGCCGCACCCCGATCTCGTCGAGCCCGCCATGCGGGCCGCCGGCGCCGATGACGCGCTCGGCCGGGTCAAGGCGGCCGAACGGCTCGCCGCCGCCAACAAGGATCATCCGGAAAGCCTGATCATGCTCGCCGGCGCCTACCTCGAGGCGCAGCTTTGGGGCGAGGCGCGGAGCCGGTTGACGACGCTCGCCGACGGCGACGGTGCGAGCCAGGCGCGCGTCTGCCGGCTGTGGGCCGACCTAGAAGAGGCCGAGCACAACGACACCGCCGCCGCCCGCGACTGGCTCCGGCGCGCGGCGCTCGCCGACGCCGATCCGGCCTGGGTCTGCGACAGTTGCGGCAATGCCGTCGCCGCGTGGTCGGCGATCTGCGGCAACTGCGGCGGCTTCGACAGCTTCCACTGGCGCCGCCCGCCGTACGTGACGCGCCTTGCCGACACGTCGGCCAATGCCGGCCCCGTCGCCAACCTGCCGGTGGTGGTCGATCGGGGCCGCGACGTTATCGTCGACAACGATTAACTTGGGGATTGTTCCGGCTTGATCAGGGCGCCGTTCGCCTCGAGCGCCGCGATCTCGTCCGCGCTGAAGCCGGCTTCGGCCAGGATTTCGCGGCCCTGGGCACCGATGCGCGGCAGGTCGCGGCGGATCGCCGTGCGCCGGCCGCCGAGTTCGAGCGGCAGGCCCGGCACCTTGGTCCGGCGCCCGTCGGGCAACGTGACGTCGAGCAACTGGCCGGCGGCGGTCAGGTGCGGGTCGTCGAGCAATTCGTGCGGCTTGGTGATCGGCGCAAACGGCAGGCCGATGCGTTCGCAGGCATCCATCAGCTGCTGCTTGGTCATGGCGCCGAAAAGCCCGTTCAGCATCGGCATGATGCGGTCGCGCGCCTGGCAACGCAGCACGTTGGTGGCGAGGCTCTCGTCGGCGAGCAGGTCCGCGCGGTCGAAGGCCTCGCAGAACAGTCTCCACTGAGTGTCGCTGACGATGCCGACGAAGACGCTCTCGCCGTCGGCCGTCTTGAAGGTGTCGTAGACCGACCAGGCGCGCGGGCGGTCGGGCATCGGGCCGGCGGGCTCGCCGGTGACGGCGTACTGCAGCATATGCTGGGCGACGGAGTGCACGGTGGTCTCGTAGAGTGCCGAGGTCACTTCTTGGCCGCGGCCGGTGCGCTCACGCTCGCGCAACGCCGCCTGGATGCCGATGACGCCGAACATGCCGCCCATGATGTCGATGACCGACGCACCGGCGCGCAGCGGCCGGCCCTCGGGGCCGGTCATGTAGGCGAGGCCGCCCATCATCTGCACCACTTCGTCGAGCGCCTTCCGATGCGCATAGGGACCTTCGAGGAAGCCCTTGAGCGCGCAATAGACGAGGCGCGGGTTCTCGCGTGAGAGTGCCTCGTAGCCGAGGCCGGCGGCGTCCAACGCGCCCGGACGCAGGTTCTCGATCACGACGTCGGCGGAGAGCGCCAGGCGTTTCGCTGCGGCGAGGCCTTCGGCCGACTTGATGTCGAGCACGATGGAGCGCTTGTTCCTGTTGTAGGAAGCGAAGAACCCGGCGCCCTGGTGCACCAGCTTGCGCGTGGTGTCGCCGCCGGGCGGCTCCACCTTGATCACGTCGGCGCCGAGGTCGGCGAGGATCATGCCGCAGGTCGGCCCCATCACCATGTGGCAGAATTCTACGACCCGGACGCCGTCGAGCGGCCAGGGGGTCGATGCGTGTTCGGCGCTTGGCGCTTGTGTCTGGTCCATGGCCGCGAGACTATCGTTGCCGGCTAGGTTTGCTCAAGGGCGAAAGCGGAGCGGGAGCGACAGTCATGACCGGACCTAAACCGAAACATGGCCGCGGCGCGATCTGGATGGTCTGGGGCGACTTCGACAAGCGCGTGCTGGAACGCTCGCAGGCGTCGCTCGCCAAGGTCCATCCTAACCTCGCGCGCCACGTCATCGAATTGCCGGCCGGCAGCACGCTCTTGGACAAGGCGTGCATGCTCGATCTGACGCCGTTCGAAGAGACCCTCTTCCTCGACGCCGATACCGTGGTGCTCGACGATCTTACCTACGGTTTCGAGCAGGCCTCGCATTTCGGCCTCGCGTGCTCGATCTGCGAATGTCCGTGGGCGCGACGCTACGGGGGCATCGCGGGCGACATGGTCGAATACAACACCGGCGTCTTGTTCTTCACGGAAGCCGCACGGCCGGTGTTCGACGCCTGGCAGGCGCGCAACGCGGATACCGACTCTTCGATCGTCTTCCACGGCGCCGGCGGCGAACTGGCGCGCATGCCCTTGAACGACCAGGCCGGCTTCGCCCGCGCCGTCGACGAGACCGGCTTCCGGCCGTTCGTGCTGCCTTACAACTGGAACTTCCGGCCGAAGTGGCACAAGAGCTGGTTCGGCCCGC
>JAYNJY010000365.1:0-2722 GCA_038110665.1 Rhodospirillaceae bacterium
ACCACACCTTCTTCGAGATGCTCGGCAACTTCTCCTTCGGCGACTACTTCAAGGACCTCGCCATCGAACTGGCCTGGAACCTGGTGACCAAGGAGTTCGGCCTGGCCGTGGACAAACTGCTGGTCACGGTTCACTCGTCGGACGAGGACGCTGCGGCGCTCTGGCGCAAGATCGCCGGACTGCCGGACGAGAAGATCATCCGCATCCCGACCTCCGACAACTTCTGGGCCATGGGCGATACCGGCCCCTGCGGCCCGTGTTCCGAAATCTTCTACGACCACGGCGCCCATATCCCGGGCGGCCCGCCGGGCTCGCCCGACCAGGACGGCGACCGTTTCATCGAGATCTGGAACCTGGTGTTCATGCAGTTCGAGCAGGTCACGCCCGACGAGCGCATCGAGCTGCCGAAACCCTCCATCGATACCGGCATGGGCCTGGAGCGCATCGCCGCCGTTATGCAGGGCACGCACGACAACTACCAGACCGACATGATGCAGGTATTGATCCGCGCCTCGGCCGAGTTCTCGGGCGCCGCCGCCGAGGATGCGCACCGCGTCTCGCACCGGGTCATCGCCGACCACCTGCGGTCGTGCTCGTTCCTGATCAGCGACGGCGTGCTGCCGTCGAACGAGGGCCGCGGCTATGTGCTGCGACGTATCATGCGCCGCGCCATGCGCCACGCCCACATGATGGGCTGCGAAGACCCGCTGCTCTACAAGCTGGTGCCGGCGCTGGTCGGCGAGATGGGCGGCGCCTTCCCGGAACTCCGCCGCGCCGAGCCCTTGGTCACCGAAACGCTCAAGCTCGAGGAGACCCGCTTCAAGAAGCTGCTCGACCGCGGCTTGAAGCTTCTCGACGAGGCGACCGAAGACCTGAGTGACGGCGGCGAACTCGATGGCGAGACCGCGTTCAAGCTCTACGACACCTATGGCTTCCCCTTGGATCTCACGCAGGACGCGCTGCGTCCGCGCGGCATCAAGGTCGACACGTCCGGCTTCGACACCGCCATGGAGCGCCAGCGCGCCGAGGCGCGCAAGGCCTGGGCCGGCTCCGGCGACGCCGCCGAGGATGCGCTCTGGTTCGACCTGAAGGACGAACTCGGCGCCACCGACTTCCTCGGCTACGAGACCGAAAGCGCCGAGGGCAAGATCGTCGCCCTGGTCAAGGACGGCCAGCGCATCGACGCGCTCGCGGCCGGCGACAGCGGCTTCGCGCTGTTGAACCAGACGCCGTTCTACGGCGAGTCGGGCGGCCAGATGGGCGACACCGGCGAGATCCACCTGGACGACCTCGCCGCCCGCGTCACCGACACGCAAAAGCGGGTCGGCGCCCTGCATGTCCACGCGCTCGCGGCCGAGAGGGAAATCAATGTCGGTGACGAGGTCGAACTGCGCGTCGATCACGCGCGTCGCTCGGACCTGCGCGCCAACCACTCGGCGACGCACCTCCTGCACGAGGCGCTCCGGCGCAAGCTCGGCGGGCACGTCACCCAGAAGGGCTCGCTGGTGGCGCCCGACCGGCTCCGCTTCGACATCTCGCACCCGAAGGGGATCAGCGCCGACGAACTGATCGAGGTCGAGGCCCAGGTCAACGCGCGCGTCGCCGAGAACTCGGAAGTCACCACCCGGCTGATGGAACCGGCTGCCGCCGTCGAGGCTGGCGCCATGGCGCTGTTCGGCGAGAAATACGGTGACGAGGTTCGCGTCGTCTTTATGGGCGGCATCGAGGCCGGCGGCAAGACCTTCTCGACCGAGCTTTGCGGCGGCACCCACGTCAAGCGCACCGGCGATATCGGTCCGTTCAAGATCGTCTCGGAAAGCGCCGTCGCCGCCGGCGTGCGCCGCATCGAGGCGCTCACGGGGCGCGGCGCCATGCGGCATTTCGACGAGGTCGAGGCGTCCTTGAACGCCGCCGCCACGCTCTTGAAGACACGGCCCGAGGACGTGCCAATGCGTGTCGAATCCCTGATCGAGGAGCGCCGCAAGCTCGAGCGCGAACTGGCCGAGGTCCGGCGCAAGCTCGCGACCGGAGGCGGCGGTGCCGCCGGCACGGAAACGCACGACGTGGCCGGGCTCAAGTACGTGCCCAAGCTGGTCGACGGCGTGCCGGCCAAGGATCTGAAGAACCTGGCCGACGATCTGAAGAAGCAACTCGGTTCCGGCGTCATCGCGGTCGTTTCCAACGCCGACGGCAAGGCCTCCATCGTCGTCGCCGTCAGCGAGGACCTGACCGGGCGCATCAGCGCGGTCGATCTCGTGCGCGTTGGCTCCGAGGCCTTGGGTGGCAAGGGCGGCGGCGGCCGGCCCGACATGGCCCAGGCCGGCGGACCCGATGCCGGCGCCGGGCAGGCCGCGTTGGACGCGATCCGCGCGGCGCTCTCGGCCGCTTGAGCGTTTTCCCGCAACCCGCCTTGACCGGGATGCCCGCCGGGGCCACCTTGGTTAGGTTGTTTTCCGTTCGGAGTATTCCTCCCCATGCGCAGGCTGCTACCTGAGGGCGTCGACTGGCGTTCGCCGGAAGCGCTCTTGATCCTGATGGCCATCGCCATGCCGCTGTCGTTCTCGACGTGGCAGGCGCTGTTGAACAACTTCGCCGTCGACCAGGCCGACTTCGATGGCGTCAAGATCGGCTTCCTGCAGAGCTGGCGCGAGGTGCCGGGCTTCCTCTCGTTCACCGTCGTCTTCCTGATGCTGTTCATGCGCCAGCAGCCGCTGACCATCCT
>JAYNJY010000366.1:0-1251 GCA_038110665.1 Rhodospirillaceae bacterium
GTTGGAACTACTTCAAAGCCGACGGATATGCATACGATTAAAAGCTCGATGCTCTTAGCCCGGGCATTTCGTTTTGGCGCGCCGGCTAGATTTCCGCCGACTTCAAATTGACCGCGCGCGGCACTTCCGGGTTGGCTTCCTGGTAGGCGATGCAGCTCTCGCAGGGCGTGCCGCGCACGTCCTTGGCAAGATTGGCCGCGCGCAGCTTCTGGAACGGCGTCGAGTGCCAGGCTTCCATGAACGACATCTGGTTCAGATCGCCCATGTCGAAACGGCCGTCATGGTCGAAACAGCAGGCCGCGAGCTTGCCGTCCCAGGTGATATGGCCCTCGGTGAACACCGACCAGCATGGCAGCGGCTCGCGCATGGCCCCGGCGCGGCCGACGTTGCCGGCGACCGGCCTGGTGCCGCGCGCGCCCGCCGTCAGCCCGGCCTGGCCGTAGAGCGGCAGCCAGTAGTGCTCGTCGACGTAGTCCTTGATCAGGCCGACGGCGGTTTCCATCTTCTCCTGCTGCTCGCCGTCGTAGTGGATCGACGACGCATAGAGCCCGCAGCGGTGCCCGGTCTCGGCCTCGACCTCGTCGCGTACGCGCCGGGCGTCGCGGATGTTGGCGACGATCTGCTCGAAGGCGTCGACGCCGGTGACCTCCGTGCACTGCTCCGGCCCGGCGAAGTTGTAGGAGAACTTGAGGCTGTCCAAGCCCGCCGCCATGCAGGCCTTGACCTTGGCCGGCATCGCCATGCGGCCGTTGGTGGTCAGGAACACGTAGGGGAAACCGACCACCTGCTTGGCGTGGTGGATGGCGTCGGCGAGGCGGAGATACAGGAACGATTCGCCCAAATAGAACACGCCCAGTTCCTCGACGCCGGCGTCGCGCATCTCCTGCGTGATGCGGGTGTAGAAGTCCCAGTCCATGTCCTGCTTGCGCCTGAGCTTGAACGCCGACGCGCAGAAGAAGCAATGGAAGTCGCAGCGCGCGGTCAGTTCGATCTTGACGCTCGGGGGTGCGGGCGGCGCGGCGAATCGATAGGCTTCCGGCAGGCTGGTAATATTGTCGATGCGCTCGGTGATGGTCATGGCCGAATCCCTTGTCGGGTGCAGGGAACCAAGCCTTAGCGCATTGCACAAAGCGGGTAATTGACCAAGATCAAACAAATAGACCGCTGAAAAGCCTGGGCCGACGTTTTAAAGCTGGCGGGGTTAGTTATATCTTTTTTAAAGATATCCCGAACTCTCTAAATTTTTTGATT
>JAYNJY010000366.1:1261-2718 GCA_038110665.1 Rhodospirillaceae bacterium
CCTACTTCGCCAGAAGCACATGAAAGTACCTTCTTGAGGTTTCACGGCCTTGAACAATCCTCAGCCGCCCGACCTTGACAGCACGGCGCGGCGGAATTTCGAAAATGGCAATTGGCAGATGTGCCTGGACAACGGCGCGGCCGTCCTGGTGCGTAATCCCGGCCATGTCGAGACCCTGCAACTCATGGTCGGCTCGTGCTACCGGCTCGGCGACCTCGACGGCGCCATCCGGTACATGGAGACGCTGACCAAGATTGCGCCGAATGATGGCAACGTTCTGCTCGATTTCGCCGCCCTGCTGGCCGAGCGGGGCCACGACGAACGCGCGGAACGGGCGTTTGCCGCGGCCAGACGGGTCGATCCGGGGTCGACCTCGGTCACGCAGGGTTTCGCGCGTTGGCTCGAAAGTCGTTCGCTGCAACGCGAGGCCCGCGACGTGCTCGACGACTGCCTGGCACGGCATCCGGACAATATCGACATCCTGCTGGCGCTCGGCCGCAATCTCATGGAGACGACCGAGGTCGGCCGTGCCATCGAGTGCCTGGTGCGCGCGCTCGAACTCGGCGGCGACGATGCCGCCGTCCTCGCCGATCTCGGCGATTGTCACATCATCGCCGGTGACATGGCCGAGGCGGCGCGATGTTTTCACCGTGCCATCGCCCTCGACCGGAACCAGGCCAAGGCCTATTTCGGGCTCTCGATGCTGCCCGGTACTCGGTTCACCGAGGACGAAATCGGCGCCATGCACGCTGCCGCCTCGCGCGAGCGGACGAGTGCCGACGATAGGATCTACCTCGCTTTCGCTCTCGGTCGTCATTTCGAGCGCGCACGGGCATTCGACCCAGCCTTCGCGCGCTTCGCCGACGGCAACAGGCTGCTGCGAGAGCGTTACCCCTACGACATTCGTGCCGACGAGAGCCTGGCCGACGCGATCATCGCGGCGACGGAACGGGTGGCTACGGCCCGCGCGCAGGCTGCTGCCGGGGCTTCCGACCGGACGCCGATCTTCGTCCTCGGCATGCCGCGGTCGGGCACGTCGCTAGTCGAACAGGTGCTGGCATCGCATTCGCAAATCTGGGGGGGCGGCGAGCTAGCGGTGTTCGGCCGCGCCGTGCGCCAAAACGCTTTCGCCATGGATGCGGCGGCGCTGCGCGATCTAGTTGCCGATCCCGCGTCGCTCGCACGCATCGCCGCCGATTACCTGGCCGAGGTGCGCGCGGCCGAATTCGACCGACCGTACTTCAACGACAAGACGCCGAATAGCTTCTTTTACATAGGCCTGATCGCGGCCGCCATGCCCGGTGCGAAGATCGTTCATGTCAAACGCGATCCGCTCGACATCTGCCTGTCGTGTTTCACCTCGTTGTTCGGGCTGCGCCAGCGCTTCTCCAACGACCTCGTTGACATCGGGCGCTACTACAAGCTCTACCGACGGCTGATGGCGCATTGGCACGCGT
>JAYNJY010000367.1:0-2696 GCA_038110665.1 Rhodospirillaceae bacterium
GTGAAGCTCAGCGGCATCCACACGAACGGGATGTGCAGCACATCCTGGAACACGTCGTTTCAGATGTAGCCGCCGGAGTTCGGCAGCACCGCCGGCGTTTCACCGGCGACGCGCGCGACGGTATCCAGCATCCAGCACGCCCAGGGATGATCGGGGTCGGTGCGCGCGGCGGCGAAGATAGCGTCGTTGCCGGGCGGCGGATCGACGATCTCGACGTTATTGAAGCCCTTTTCGTCGAGGTGCTTCCTGAGCGCCGGGCGAATTCCATCCGGGTCGGTGCCGAGCACGTAGCGGAGCTGGCAGTTGGCTCTGGCTCTCGGCGGCACCGCGTTGACCGGGCGGTCCGGGTTGCCGGTGGTGAAGGCCAGCACCTCGAAAGTGTTCGAGGCATAGACCTTCTCGGGCGCGGTGAGGCCGGGTTCGCCCCAGTTGGGATCGATCTCGGGCGCGTTCGCACCGCCCTCGCGCTTGACGTCCTTCAGTGCGTCGCGCACCGAATTGGTGATCGGGGGCGGGCGCAGGCCTTCGACCAGGATGCGGCCCTTGGCGTCGACGATGGTGGAAATGGCATGCGCCAGGATCACGCCGGGGTTGGCCAGCAGGCCGCCCCAGTTGCCGGAGTGGTGGCCGCCTTCGCGCAACTCCAGCAGCAGGTCCAGGTTGTGGGTGCCGCGGCAGCCGAGCGTCAGGTTGGGTTTGGCGATGTCGACGCGCGGCCCGTCCGAGGCGAAATATACGTCGGCGGTAAAGTCTTTCTTGTGATCGGCGACCAAGCGCTTCAGGCCCTTGGAGCCGTTCTCCTCGCCGGTTTCGATCATGAACTTGGAATTGAAGCCGAGCCGGCCGCGGGTCTCGATCACCGCCTTGAGCGCGCCCATGTGGACGGAGTGCTGGGCTTTGTTGTCGGCTGTGCCGCGCCCATAAACCCTGTCGCCGTCGCGCTCCAGTACCCAGGGATCGCGGCCGTCCTTCCACTGGCCTTCCTGGCCGCGCACCACGTCGCCGTGGCCGTAGCCGAGCACGGTGGTCTGGCTTGCGTCCTCGATCCGTTCGGCCAGCAGCACCGGTCCCATGCCGTCGATCGGGTTGTCGTAGACGCGGCAGGAATAGTCCATGGCCTCGAAGGCCGGCCGCATTTCCTGTTCCAGGTAGCGGTAGAGTTCGGGCAGGCGTTCGGGCTTCTGGCATTCGGTCGGAAACGAGACGCGGCGCGCGAGATCGGCCCAGTAGCCGGTTGGATCGTCGAAATACTGGAGCGCCCGGTCGATGGCCTGCTCGCGGGACATGACGGTTGGTGCCTTTTCCCCCGGCCTTGCCCTAAGCCGCCCGCTGCGGCGTCCCCTGCTCGCCCAGGTCCCAATAGAGCCCGGCCATGATGCCGAGCGCCTCGCGGAACTCCGGCAGCAGGATGTGCTCGTTCGGCGCATGCTGAGAGCAGGCCGAATACGAATGCGGCACCCAGATCGTCGGCAATCCGAGCGTAATGTTGAACAGGTCGTTGCAGATCGAGCCGCCCAGGCTCGGCACCACGGCGGTCGGCTTGTTGGTGGTACGCTCCATGGAGCCCGCCGCCCAGGCCGCCCAGGGATTGTCCGGCGGCGTCGCCGAGGCGGCGAAGTCGCCAGCGTTCTCGGGCGGCGGCGGTTCGATGGCGATCGTCTGAAAACCGTGCGCGTCGAGGTGCTTCCTGAGTGCCGGGATGATGTTGTCGCGGTCGGTGCCGGCGACGAAGCGGAGCTGGCAGTTGGCGCGCGCCCGGGGCGGCACGGCGTTGACCGGGCGGTCCGGGTTGCCGGTCTTGAAGGCGAGCACTTCGAAGGAGTTCCAGCCGTAGACCTGCTCGGCCGGCGTGAGCCCAGGCTCACCCCAGTCGGTATCGATCGTCGGCGCGTCCTCGCCGCCGCTGACGGTGATGGTCGAAAGTGCGGCGCGCACGGAATTGGAGAGCGGCGGCGGCAGCCATTCCTTGATCAGGATCTTGCCCTCGGGCGAAATGATGGTGGCGATGGCGTGCGAGAGGATGATGCCCGGATTGGCGAGCAAGCCGCCCCAGTTGCCGGAATGGTGGCCGCCCTCGCGCATTTCCAACACCAGGTCGAAGTTGCGGCAGCCGCGCGCGCCCAAAAAGATCGTCGGCCGTTCGGGGTCGACGCGCGGCCCGTCGGAGGCAATGAAGTCATCGGCCGAGAAGGCGTCGAGGTTTTCGGAGATGATGCCGTCGAGGCCGGGCGAGCCATTCTCCTCGCCCATCTCAATCATGAACTTGGAGTTGAAGCCGAGCCGCCCGCGCGTCGCCAGCACCTGCGCCATGGCGGTCATGTTGATGCTGTGCTGGCCCTTGTTGTCGGCGGTGCCGCGGCCGTAGAGCTTGTGGCCGCGCTGCTCGGCGACCCAGGGATTGAGGCCGTCCTTCCATTGATCCTCGAGACCGCGGATGACGTCGCCGTGGCCGTAGCCGAGCACGGTCGGCAGCACCTCGTCCTCGATCCGGGTGGCGAGCAGCACCGGACCCTTGCCCTGGACGGGGTTCTCGAACACCCGGCATTCGTGACCCATGGCCTCGAATGCAGGGATCATCTCGTCGGCGAGATAGCGATCCATGGCCGGCCGGCTGTCCGGCTTCTGGCTTTCGGTCGGGATGGCGATGCGGCGCGCGAGATCGGCGACGAAGTGGCCGTCGTCGAAATAGGCCTCGG
>JAYNJY010000368.1:0-2658 GCA_038110665.1 Rhodospirillaceae bacterium
CTACTCCGTCCGAGCCGCGCCGGGCGCTCGTCGGCCAGCCATGGCGGCAGGCTTTCCAACGCCAGCATGTCGGCAACCGTGAACCGTTTCCTGATCACCGCGTAACCGTCTCCATCGACCATCACCTCGGGTACCAGTGGGCGGGTGTTGTAGGTCGACGACATCACCGCGCCGTAGGCACCGGCCGAACGCACCGCCAACAGGTCATCGGCCGCGAGCGGCGGCAGCGACCGGTCCTTGGCGATGAAATCGCCCGATTCACATATGGGCCCGACCACGTCCATCGGCAACGATTGTACACCAGCCGCGGGTTCGGCGACGGGCACGATTTCGTGATGGGCGCCATAGAGCGTCGGCCGCACCAGGTCGTTCATGGCGGCGTCGACGACGCAGAAGCGCTTGGCGACGCCTTCCTTGATGAACGCCACCCGGGTGACCAGGATGCCGGCGTTGCCGGCGATCAGCCGGCCGGGCTCGAAGGTCAGCCGGCAGCCGAGATGGCCGACCATCTCGGCGACCATGGCGCCGTATTCGTCCGGCGTCGGCGGCACCGTGTTGGCCTGCGGGTTACCGTAGATGATGCCGAGGCCGCCGCCCATGTCGAGCTCGCGGATGTCGTGGCCCTGGCCACGCAACACGCCAACGAAATCGGCAAGGCGCAAATAGGCCTCGCGGAACGGCGCCAAGTCGGTCAGCTGCGAGCCGATGTGCATGGCGACGCCGGTGACCTCGATGCCGGGCAGCGACGCGGCGCGGGCGTAGGCGCCCTCGGCCAGGTCGATGTCGATGCCGAACTTGTCCTCCTTGCGGCCGGTCGAGATCTTCTCGTGCGTCTTGGCGTCGACGTTCGGATTGACGCGGATGGCGACGTGCGCCGTCTTGCCGGTGGCGCCGGCGGCGGCGCTCAGGATATCCAGCTCGGGCAGGCTTTCGACGTTGATCCGGCTGACGCCGGCGGCGAGCGCGCCTTCCAGCTCGGCGCGGGTCTTGCCGACGCCGGAGAAGACGATCTTGCCGGGCGCCACGCCGGCGGCGAGGGCGCGGCGCATCTCGCCCTCCGAGACGACGTCGGCGCCGGCGCCGAGGCGCGCCAGGGTCGCCAGCACGGCGATGTTGGTGTTCGCCTTGACGGCGTAGCAGATGCCGGCGTCGAGCCCCGGAACGACTTTGGAAACCGCCCCGGCGAAGGCCTTGTAGTGGCGCTCCAGCGTCGCCGTCGAATAGCAGTAGAACGGCGTGCCGACGGCCTCCGCGATAGCGGCGACGGGCACGCCCTCGGCATGGAGCTGGCCGTTCTTATAGTTGAAATGATCCATCGCGATCGTTCCGGGATCCAGGTTCAGTCGAAATTCTCGTGCATCGCCAGCCGGCGCGCCCGCCTGCCACGCGGACAGCGCTGTTCCAAGGCCAGATTGCCATGAAACGGCCGCCGGCAAAATCACTTTCGCGGACGCGGCGCCCGTGCGCCCGGCCGTTCCGGCTATTCGGCGGGCGGCTTGTAGCCTTGCGGATTAGGATACTGGTAGATGCCGCTCGGCGGCGCCGCGGCGCCGGATTCGCCGGCGCCCGACTTCTTCGCGTCGGGCTTGACCACGAGCGCCGGCAGCGGCTCGGGATAGCGCCGGGGGTAGACCGTGCCGTCCGGGAACTTCGGCGCCGACTTGACGCCGCAGCCGGTCAGGCCGACCGCGATCAGGCCGGCGACCAGCGCCACGCGCCCTACCGATGCTCTCCGTCTACGCTCGTTCATGAACGCCAGCATAGCGCGTCCCGTTCAATCGAGAAACCGCCCTGGAAATCACCCGAGGAACCGCTTGCGCGCCTCGGCCGCCCGCGCGCGCACGCCTTCCGGCGCGGCGCCACCGAACGACGTGCGTCCGGCGAGCGCGCTTTCGACCGAGAGCACGCGGAAGACGTCGTCAGTGATGCCGGCCTCGACCGTCTGCATCTCGGCGAGCTTGAGATCGGCCAGGTCGCAGCCCTTGGTTTCCGCCATCTTGACCAGGCTGCCGGTGACGTGGTGCGCCTGGCGGAACGGCATGCCAAGGGTCTTGACCAGCCAGTCGGCCAAATCCGTCGCGGTGGCGAAACCGCGCCCGGCGTCGGCGGCCATCCGCGTGCGGTCGAAGGTCGAATCCCTGAGCATGCCGGTCATGGCGGCGAACGACAGCTTGATGGTGTCGAACACCTCGAACACCGGCTCCTTGTCCTCCTGCATATCCTTGCCGTAGGTCATGGCCAGGCCCTTCATGACGATGAGGAGGCCGTTCATGGCGCCGATGACGCGGCCGGTCTTGGCGCGCACCAGCTCGGCGGCGTCCGGATTGCGCTTCTGCGGCATGATCGAGCTGCCGGTCGAAAACGCGTCGCCGAGCCGCACGTAGGCGAACTGCTGCGCGCTCCAGATCACGTATTCCTCGGCGAGGCGCGAGAGATGCACCGAGAGGATTGCGGCGAAGGCGAGGAATTCGAGCGCGAAATCGCGGTCGGCGACGGCATCCATGGAATTCGCCATGGGCCGGTCGAAACCGAGCGCCGCGGCGGTCATGTGGCGGTCGATCGGGAACGAGGTGCCGGCGAGCGCGGCGGCGCCGAGCGGGCTTTCGTTCATGCGCTTGCGGCAATCGGCGGCGCGCGAGCGGTCGCGGCCGACCATCT
>JAYNJY010000369.1:0-2647 GCA_038110665.1 Rhodospirillaceae bacterium
CGGTCAGGCGGCGCGGCACGGCGAGCAGCAGCGCCATGGTCATGTCGGCGGTGTCCTCGGTCAGTACGTCGGGGGTGTTGGTGACCGTGATGCCGCGCTGGCGCGCGGAGGCGAGATCGATATGGTCGACGCCGGTGCCGTAGTTGGCGACCAAACGGAGGTCCGGCCCGGCCTGCGACAACAGCCCCGCGTCGATGCGGTCGGTCACCGTGCAGACCAGGACCTGCGCCGACTTGACCGCCTCGATCAACTCGGGCTTGGTCATCGGCTGGTCGTCGAGATTGAGCTGCACGTCGAACAGCTCCATCATGCGGGTCTCGATGGGGTCGGGCAGCTTGCGGGTCACCACCACGCGCGGTCGATCTTTGCCCATGAGGTCCTCCCTGTTTCGAAAGCCGTTTTTGGCGCAGCTGGGCGCCCCCCAGGCGTAGCAATCCGACCGCGGCTTGTCCAGCATCCGTTGGCGCCGGCGGCCGGAACGACTATAGTATGAGCGAATCGCCCCCGGCGGGCGCAGATATCGTACTGGCCGCCCCCTGACCACTGATATCAGGCGTATGTTGAGACCTTTTCTCCCGTTCCTCCTCCTTGCTCTTTTCGCCAGCACGGGCGCGAATGCCCAGTCCAACGGCTCCGGCCTGCCGCTGCCGCGTTTCGTCAGCCTGCGCGCCGCGGAGGTCAATCTTCGCACCGGCCCGGGTGTGCAGTATCCGGTCGAATGGGTCTACCAGCGCCAGGCGCTGCCGGTCGAGGTCGTCGCCGAATACGGCACCTGGCGCAAGGTGCGCGACTGGCAGGGCACCCAGGGCTGGGTCCACCAATCCTTGTTGAGCGGCCGGCGCGCGGCGATCGTGATCGGCAAGGTGCGCACCCTCAGGAGCCGGCCGCAGGTGGAAAGCGCGCCGGTGGCCAAGCTCGAGCCCGGCGTCATCGGCCGGCTGGTCGCCTGTCCGCAGGACGGTGCGTGGTGCCGGATCGAGGTGGCGGGACGCTCCGGCTGGCTCAGGCGTGTCGAATTCTGGGGCGCCTACCGCAGCGAGGCGCTGGAATAGGCAGGTTCAGCCGAGGCCGTCCTTTTCGTGCGTGCCCTGGCGTTCGTCGCCCTTCAGGCCCAAGTGCCACATCAGCCCGATCGCGCATCCCTTGAGCCGGGGCAGGAACCACAGGATCAGGGCGAGCGTCACCGGCAACCAGGTCACGGTGTGTACCCAGGTCGGCGGCGAGAAGTATTTCTCGACCATCAGGATCGCCGGCACGACGATGTGGCCGACCACGACGATGGTGAGATAGGGCGGGAAGTCGTCGGCACGGATGTCGCCGAGCGCGGCCGCGCAGTTGGGGCAGGTTTCGACCTGCTTCAGGAACTTTGCGTAAATCGGCGCGGCGCCGCAGCTCGGGCAGCGCTTCAGGAACCCCCGGCCGATGGCACGGAAAGCCGTGCCCTGATCCGGCGGGGATTGATCGTCGTTTTCGGTCATCGGCGGCCGGCGTCCCTGATGGTGAGGAAGATGCCGGCGCAGATCAGCACCGAACCGATGCCGACCCAAACCTCCAGCTTCTCGGCATAGAAGACATAGCCGACCGCCGCGATCAATGGCAGACGCAGGAGGCCCATGGGCGCGGCGACGGTCGCCTCGACCAGCTGCATGGCGCGGGTCAGCGTGTAATGCGCGGTCATGGAGACGACGCCGAGCGCGGCGAGCCAGAACCAGTCGACAGGCCCGGGCCAGCGCCAATGATCGAGCGCCGGCAACAACCCCAGCGGCATCTGGATGGCAGTCATGTAGAACAGGATACAGAGCGGCGCGTCGCGCAGCGCCAGGAACCGCGTCGCCACGTGCGTCGCGGCGTAGCCGACGGCGGCGCCCAAGGCCGCGAGCGAGCCGATGGAGATGGCGTTCACGCCCGGCCTGAGAATCACCATCACGCCGACGAAGCCGACCAGCACGGCCAGGATGCGGACCGGGGTCAGGCGCTCCTTCAGGATGATCGACGCCATCACCGCGAGCCAGATCGGCGTGGTGAACTCGAGCGCGAAGACCTCGACCAGCGGGATCAGGCCGATGGCGTAGAACCAGCCGAACTGGGCGGCGAAATGGAAGACGTTGCGTGTTGCGTGCACGCGAAACGCGCTGGTGCGCACCTGCGTCCAGCCGAAGTGGCTGAGCAGCGTGGCAATGATCAGGAAGCTGAAGGTGCTGCGCCAGAACATGATCTGGAAGGTGGAGAGGTGGCCGGCGAGTTCGCGCCCGCCGATCGCCATCAACGCTAGCGAGGTCAGCGAACCCAGCATCCAGAGCGCGCCCTTGAACGTCGCCGTGCGGCCACCCTGCTCAGACATGGCCGCTACCGATCGCGTCGAGGCGCGCGCGGGTGTCGTTGCGCCGCGGCCGCCACAGGCCGCGGTCCTGCGCCTCCGTCAGTCTCGCGGCAATTTCCGCCAGTGCCGCCGGATTGTACTCGGCCAGGAAATCGCGCACCCGGGCATCCTCCAGATAGGCCTCGAACACGGCGTCGAAGTGGTGATCGGCGACGCAGCGCGCGGTCGCCTGAAAGGCGAATAGGTAGTCGACCGTCGCCGCCATCTCGAACGCGCCCTTGTAGCCGTGGCGCATGACGCCGTCGATCCATTTCGGGTTGACGACGC
>JAYNJY010000370.1:0-2646 GCA_038110665.1 Rhodospirillaceae bacterium
GTCCCGACCAGCCGCGCTCGGTCAAACCGTTCCTGTTCAACCTGTTTAACGACCCGGCGATCATCGGCCTGCCGAACCCGTTTCGCTGGCTGCTGGCGCACTTGATCTCGACCCGGCGCGCGCCGGTGGCGCGGGAGATCTACGCCAAGCTCGGCGGCAAGTCGCCGCTGCTGGAATTGACCCAAGCGCAGGCCGAGGCACTCGCGGCCGAACTCGCGACGGGCGGCGACGAGGTCAGGACCTTCGTCTGCATGCGCTACTGGCATCCCATGAGCGATGCTGCGGCGGCGGCGGTCAAGGATTGGCGGCCCGACGAGATCGTGCTGCTGCCGCTCTATCCGCAGTATTCGACGACCACGTCGGCGTCGTCGTTGAAGGATTGGCACCGCGCCGCGGCCAAGGCCGGGCTCGCGGTTCCGACGCGGGCCGTCTGCTGCTACCCGACCGAACCCGGCTGGATCGAGACGCAAGCCAAGCTCGTCAATGCTGCGCTCGGCGGCGTCCCGGCGGGCGGACGAGCGCGCGTGCTGTTCTCGGCGCATGGGCTGCCGCGGAAGGTCGTCGACGCCGGCGATCCCTACCAATGGCAGGTCGAACGGACCGCGCGCGCGGTCGCCGAACGGCTGCCCGAAGGCACCGACTGGAACGTCTGCTACCAGAGCCGGGTCGGCCCGCTGGAGTGGATCGGGCCCGCGACCGAGGACGAGATCGAGCGCGCCGCCACGGCCGGCGTCGGCCTAGTCGTCGTGCCGATCGCCTTCGTCTCCGAGCATTCCGAAACCCTGGTCGAACTCGACATCGAATACCGCGAGCGCGCCGAGCACGCAGGCATTCCCTTCTATGTCCGCGTGCCGGCGGTCGGCACCGAGGCGGCCTTCATCCGGGGCCTCGCCGCCGTGGTCCGCGCCGCCAGCGCCGGAAATAAGGTTTTGGCTTGCGGCGACGGCGAGGGCGCGCGAATTTGCCCGGGCGCGCACGGCCGTTGTCCGCTTGCGGGCGGGAACTGAGCGGCGGAAGGAAATCGCATGTTCGAACTCTCCGACTCGGCGTTTCTCTGGATCAAGGCGCTGCACGTGATCTCGGTGATCTCGTGGATGGCGGGCATGCTTTATCTGCCCAGGCTGTTCGTCTACCACAGCGAGGCGCAGATCGGCAGCGACAAGTCGGAGACGCTCAAGGTCATGGAGCGCCGGCTGCTGCGCGCCATCATGACGCCGGCGATGCTGGCGTCGTGGCTGTTCGGCGGTATCCTGCTCTACAACATCCGCGAGGAATTGCTGCAGCCGAGCTGGCTCCACGCCAAGCTCGCCTGCGTCGTCGCCATGACCGCGGCGCACATGATGATGGCGCGCTGGTGTCGCGAGTTCGCCGAGGACCGCAACAACCGCAGCCACAAGTTCTACCGCACCGCCAACGAGGTGCCGACGCTGTTGATGATCGTCATCGTCGTCATGGTGGTCGTCAAACCGTTTTGACGCAGCCTCGGCCCCAACCCCTTTCGATCAAAGGCGATTGACAGGCCAAGCGGGTTTCGCTAAGTGTCAACCCGCAATCCCAAAGCGGCGCCGACCGGCGAGCCGTAACCGTCACGAAAATCCTTCAAGCCGGCGTTCGACCGGCATGCGACCGGAGCCCATCCGATCTCAATGGCACCGGCAACCCTTAACTCCGAGGATGACGCGCCTCCCTTCCCACCTTCGGTATCTCCCAACCCAATCCACGCAGCGGAACAGCCGACATGAATCTCAAGGACCTGAAAGAGAAGACCCCGCCGGAACTGCTCGGCTTCGCCGAGGAACTCGGCATCGAGAACGCGTCCACGCTCAGGAAGCAGGACATGATGTTCGCGATCCTGAAACACCTGGCCGACGACGATCAGGCGATCTACGGCGACGGCGTGGTCGAAGTGCTGCAGGACGGCTTCGGCTTCCTGCGTAGCCCCGACGCCAACTACCTGCCGGGTCCGGACGACATTTACGTGTCACCGAGCCAGATCCGCCGCTTCGGACTGCGCACCGGCGACACCGTCGAGGGCCAGATCCGCGCACCGAAGGAAGGTGAGCGCTACTTCGCGCTGCTCAAGGTCAACCAGGTCAACTTCTCATCGCCCGACGACGTCAAGCACCGCATCAACTTCGACAACCTGACGCCGCTCTATCCCGACGAGCGCCTGCACATGGAGGTGCCGGACCCGACGACCAAGGACCCGACGCACCGCGTCATCGACCTGATCACGCCGATCGGCAAGGGCCAGCGCGCGCTGATCGTAGCACCGCCCCGCACCGGCAAGACGGTGATGCTGCAGAACATCGCGCACTCGATCGCCGTCAACCATCCAGAATGCTACCTGATCGTGCTGCTGATCGACGAGCGCCCGGAGGAAGTCACCGACATGGCGCGTTCGGTAAAGGGCGAGGTGATCTCGTCCACCTTCGACGAGCCGGCCGCGCGTCACGTGCAGGTCACCGAGATGGTGATCGAAAAGGCCAAGCGCCTGGTCGAGCACAAGCGCGACGTGGTCATCTTGCTGGACTCGATCACCCGTCTCGCGCGCGCCTACAACACCGTGGTGCCGAGCTCCGGCAAGGTGCTGACCGGCGGTGTCGACGCCACCGCGCTGCAGCGCCCGAAGCGCTTCTTCGGCGC
>JAYNJY010000371.1:0-2640 GCA_038110665.1 Rhodospirillaceae bacterium
CTGCGGCACCGGTTCGGCCTCGGCGGCCTCGGTCGCCACCGCGGTCGTGGCCTTCGTGCCGGAGCCGTCGATGACGCGCAACTGCTTGCGCATGTAACCGCGGCTGGCGACCCGCTGCATGGCTTCCAGGGCCTCGCCGGCGGCGGACGGCAGGTTGCCCTCCTCGGAGCCGCCGCCGAGCGCGTCGGGCAGCAGGTCCTGCGGCTCGACGTGCGCGAGGTCGTTGCGGCCGAGGTAGGAGACGGCCAGCTCGCGGAAGATGTAGTCGAGGATCGACGTCGCCATCTTGATGGTGTCGTTGCCGGTCACCGTGCCCGACGGATCGAAGCGCGTGAAGGTGAAGGCCTCGACGTATTCCTCCAGCGGCACGCCGTACTGCAAGCCGATGGAGATGGCGATCGCGAAGTTGTTCATCAACGAGCGGAAGGCCGCGCCTTCCTTATGCATGTCGATGAACATCTCCGACAGCCGCCCGTCCTCGTATTCGCCGGTGCGCAGGTACACCTTGTGGCCGCCGACGGTGGCCTTCTGGGTGTAGCCCTTGCGCCGGTGCGGTGGGCGGACACGCTCGGCGACGAAACGCTCGACGATGCGCTCGGCGACGATCTCGACGCGTTCCGTTGGCGTCGCCTCGGCCAGCGCGTCCTCCATGTCCTCGTCCAGGTCCTCGTCGTCGACCAGGGCGGCGGACAGGGGCTGCGACAGCTTCGAGCCGTCGCGATAGAGCGCGTTGGCCTTGATGCCGAGCCGCCACGACAGCATGTACGCGTCCATGCAATCCGTCACCGTCGCCGAGTTCGGCATGTTGATGGTCTTCGAGATCGCGCCCGAGATGAACGGCTGTGACGCCGCCATCATGCGGATGTGGCTCTCCGTCGAGAGGAACCGCTTGCCGATGCGACCGCAGGGATTGGCGCAGTCAAACACCGCCAGATGATCGTCCTTCAGGTGCGGCGCGCCCTCCAGCGTCATCGCCCCGCAGACGTAGGTGTTGGCGACTTCGATTTCGGAGCGCGAGAAGCCGAGCGCCGCTAGCATGTCGAAGCCGACGTCCTCTAACTGCGCCTCGGTGAAGCCCAGCGTTTCCGTGCAGAAGGTGTCGCCCAGCGTCCACTTGTTGAAGACGAACTTGATGTCGAAGGCTTCGCCGAGGGCGTCCTCGATGCGCGTCAGGACGTCGTCGGTGAAGCCCTTGGCGGCGAGCGCCTCGTGGTTGATGCCGGGCGCGCCCTTCAGCGAGCCGTGGCCGATGGCGTAGCGGATCATCTCTTCGATCTCGGCCTCGGCGTAGCCCAGGTTGGAGAGCGCCACCGGAACCATGCGGTTGATGATCTTGAAGTAACCGCCGCCGGCCAATTTCTTGAACTTGACCAAGGCGAAGTCCGGCTCGATGCCCGTGGTGTCGCAGTCCATCACCAGGCCGATCGTGCCGGTGGGCGCAATCACCGAGACCTGGGCGTTGCGATAGCCGTTGGCCTCGCCCAGTTCGAGCGCCCGGTCCCAGGCCCGGATCGCCGCGGCGGCGAGCTCGGAATCGGGGTTCTCGGCCGCGATCAGCGGTACCGGCAGGGTCGACAGCGCTTCGTAGCCGTCGGTTTCGCCATGCGCCGCACGACGGTGGTTGCGCACCACCTTGAGCATCGGCTCGGCGTTCTCGTCGTAGCGCGGGAAGGCGCCCAACTCCTCGGCCATCTCCGCCGAGGTCGCGTAGGCGGTGCCGGTCATCAGCGCCGAGATGGCGCCGCAGATCGCCCGGCCCTCGACCGTGTCGTAGCCGTAGCCCGACGCCATCAGGTAGCCGCCGATGTTGGCGAAGCCGAGACCGAGGGTGCGGAACTCGTAGCTGAGCTCGGCGATCCGGGCCGACGGGAACTGCGCCATCAGCACCGAAATTTCGAGCGTCACGGTCCACAGCCGCACGGCGTATTCGAAACCCTCGACGTCGAACGAGTTGTCGTCCCGGCGGAACTGGAACAGGTTCAGGGACGCCAGGTTGCACGCCGTGTCGTCGAGGAACATGTACTCCGAGCACGGGTTCGAGGCGTTGATCCGGTCGGTGTTGGCGCAGGTGTGCCACTCGTTGATGGTGGTGTCGTACTGGATGCCCGGATCGGCGCAGGCCCACGCCGAATAGCCGACGTCCTGCCACAGGTCGCGGGCCTTGACGGTCTTCGCCACCTCACCGTCCTTGCGGCGGATCAGGTTCCACTCGCCGTCCGCCAGCACCTTCTCCAGAAACTCGTTGGTGACGCGGATCGAGTTGTTGGAGTTCTGGCCCGAAACGGTGAGATAGGCGGCGTCGTCCCAATCGGTGTTGTAGGTCGGAAATTCGAGTTCGGTGAACCCCTGGCGCGCGAACTCGACGACGCGGAGGATGTAGTTCTCCGGGATCATCGCCTTGCGGGCGGCGATCACCGCCTTCTTCAGACCCTTGTTGCGCTTGATCTCGTGGCGATCCTCTTCGGCCACATCTTCGTCGTGGCAGCACGCCATCACCTGGTTCAGGTGCTTGGAGATCGTCCGCGAACCGGCGACCAGGGACGCGACCTTCTGCTCTTCCAGGACCTTCCAGTTGATGAACTCGTTGATGTCCGGATGGTCGATGTCGACGACCACCATCTTGGCGGCGCGACGCGTCGT
>JAYNJY010000372.1:0-533 GCA_038110665.1 Rhodospirillaceae bacterium
GTTCCGAACGTCGTGAGACGGTTGCGCGACCGTCGCGGCACCAAATCTTGTGCCGGCGCGACCGATCGCGGGCGAACCCGTGCGGCGTCCGGGCTTCGCAGGCTGGACGGCGGCTGCACGGAGTGCCATAGTCCGCGTCATCGGTGGCGTCAGCCAAGGGAACACGGCGGACCATGAAGATCGGAACCATCCTGCATATCTGGATCAACGGCGAATTGGT
This sequence comes from Rhodospirillaceae bacterium, assembly GCA_038110665.1. GTDB lineage: Bacteria > Pseudomonadota > Alphaproteobacteria > Rhodospirillales > Casp-alpha2 > TMED8. The sequence goes on from JAYNJY010000372.1 coordinate 221, forward strand.
CGGTACCGACGAGTTCGGCAACCGCTACTACCGCGCCAAGAACAAAAAGCTCTCGGGCCGCGAGCGGCGTTGGTGCCTGTACAAGGGCGGCGACGAAGCGTCGAAGGTGCCGCCCGAGTGGCATGCCTGGCTGCACCACACCGTCGCCGAGCCGCTGACCCATCTGTCGACGCAGATGAAGCCGTGGCAGAAGGAGCATGAACCGAACCACACCGGCACCGCCGCCGCCTACCGGCCGGCCGGCCATGCGTCGCGCGGCAGCCAGCGGGCCCGCGCCACCGGCGACTACGAGGCCTGGACGCCGGAATGAGGT
>JAYNJY010000372.1:543-2628 GCA_038110665.1 Rhodospirillaceae bacterium
ACGCCGCAGCCCGGGCGATAGACTGTCCCCGCCATGATCCGCGAAATTCGAGAAATCCTCATCGGCGCCGCCACCCTGGCGGTGCTCGTCGGCGTCCTGGCATTCATGAACGCGCGCCAAGATATTGCCGCCGCCTCCGACCGGCTTATGCTGACCGCTAAATTCAACAAGGTCGACGGCCTGGTCGCCGGGTCGGCAGTGCGACTCGGCGGCATCAAGATCGGCGAGGTCGCGTCGATGACGCTCGATTCGCAGTATCGCGCCGTGGTCACCTTCGCGATCGATCCGGGCGTGCCGTTGCCGACCGACACGTCGGCGGCGATCCACACCGACGGCCTGTTCGGCGGCAAGTTCGTGGTCTTGGAACCCGGCGCCGAGGAGAAACTGGTGACGACCGGCGGCGCGCTGACGTTCACACAGGACGCCGTGGTCGTCAGCGACCTGCTGGAGTTGATTATTTCCGAGGGCAAGGTCGCCCGCGGCAAACCGGAGGAGAGCGCGAAATGACGCGCGAGGAGGGGACGCATGGGGCGTAACGCCGTCGAGACGGTGCTCGGCGCCGTGGTGCTGGTGGTCGCCGGCATGTTCGTGGTCTTCGCCTACGGTACGGCCCAGGTGAAGGCCGTCAAGGGCTACGAGGTGACCGCCAAGTTCTTCAAGATCGGCGGGCTGACGCCCGGCAGCGACGTGCGCATCAACGGCATCAAGGTCGGCTCGGTCCTCACGGCCCGGCTCGACCCGAAGACCTACGACGCGGTCGTCGTGATGTCGATCTCGTCGGCGATCAAGCTGCCGAAGGACACCACCGCCGGAATCGGCAGCGAGGGCATCGTCGGCGGCAAGTACGTGCGGCTCGAGCCCGGCACCGCCACCGAGATGCTGGCGGCCGGCGGCGCGATCTCCCGCACCAAGGACTTCCGCTCCCTTGAAGACCAGGTGGGTGAAATCATCTTCCTCGCCACCGGCGGCAAGGGAAACCAATAGGCCGTGCCCTGCCGCGCCGTCCGCCGCGCCGCCGCGGGCGCCCTGTTCGCCGTATCGTTGCTGATTGCCGCCAATGCCGACGCCGATCCGTACCGGACGGCCGTGCTGCAGGGCCTGGACAAGGTGACGGCGCGGGTCTCTACCCTGACGGCGCCGATCGGTGAGACGGTGCGGTTCGGCACGCTGGAGATCATCGCGCGGCATTGCGACAAGCGTCCGCCCGAGGAACAGCCTGAAAGCGCGGCGTTCCTGGACATCTGGCAGGTCCGGCCGGGCGAATCGGCGGTGTCGCTGTATCGCGGCTGGATGTTCGCGTCCAGCCCGGCGCTGAGCGCCCTGGAGCATCCGGTCTACGATGTCTGGGTGCTGGACTGCCACGATCCGCTGGCCACCGGCGAGGATCCCGAAGCGCCCGTCCCGCCGCTAGCGCCAGCCAGCCAGTGATTGTCGAAATACCTTAAACTCAAATCAAGTTAATAATAAATTATTTCATTTATTTCAGATATTTGGCGATCGGCTTAAGAGGGTCTTGTCGAGGCATGCCTGCCATTCCATGCCGTCCGCCCGGGCCGGGAAGGCGGCCTGGTACTTGAGGGCATCCTCCAGCAGGAGCAGGTAGTCCCGCGCCGGGATCTCGACGGCGCCGAACTGCGCCAGATGGTCGGTGATGAACTGCGCGTCCAGCAGCCGGTAGCCGCCCAGGCGCAGCCGCGCGACCAAATGCACCAGCGCCACCTTCGAAGCGTCGCGGACCCGTGAGAACATGCTTTCGCCGAAGAACGCCGCTCCGAGCGAGATGCCGTAGAGTCCGCCAACCAATTCGCCGTCGATCCGGCATTCAACGCTGTGCGCGAAGCCCATGCGGTGCAGTTCGAGCACGCAGCGTTCGATGTCGTCGTTGATCCAGGTGTCCTTGCGGTCCGGCGTGCGCCGCCCGCATTCGGCCAGTGTCGCTTCGAAGGCGGAATTGCAGCGCACCTCGAAGACGTCCTGGCGGACCGTCTTGCGCAGGCTTTTCGGCACATGGAAGTCATCCAGGGGCAGAACGCCGCGCTCGCGCGGGTCGACCCAGTAGACCTTGGTCGCCGTCTTAGACTCGGC
>JAYNJY010000373.1:0-2600 GCA_038110665.1 Rhodospirillaceae bacterium
TTGAGGAAAACGTCCTGGACGTTCTGGGATTTTTCCTGGACCATCTTAACCACCTCATTTTTATCGATTATTGAGCCGCCGCGACCATCGTCGAACTTCGGTCCGTGGCTTCTCCCTAACGGCGGTTTCCCTGTTTTCGTAAGTGCCACAAGTCCAGCCGGGTTAATCGGCTGGGCAGGGTTACCCGCCGTTGTTGGAAAGCTTACAGTTTATCCATGAACTTGCAAAGTGCCATGCAATCAGCGAAGTGAAACGCTGGCGGATAGGCGTCGAACTCGCCGGCCACCGGCGCTTTCTGGCGTATCAGAACGGGCACGCAGCCGGCCTGGTGGGCGCAATCGAGATCAATATCGGCGTCGCCGATGTACCAGACATGAGGGCCGAGCCTGTAACCACCCGGCGCCAGCGCCAACTCGATCGGATCGGGCGCCGGCTTGTCACGCGCCGCGTCGTTGGCACCGACGATCTTGCTGAAGTACCCGGCCCAGCCGAGGTGTTCCGCTTCGGCGCGCAGATAGTTGCCCTGCTTGTTCGAAACCACGCCCATGTAGTAGCCCCTGGCGGCAAGGGCCGCCAACAAGTTGCCGGCACCCACGAGCGGTTCGACCTTGCTCATGTGAACTTCAGCATAACGGCGGTAGAAAACATCGCGAGCCTCCTCCCATTTGTCGCCGAACAGGGCGGGAAAGGCGTCGCGCGTCGACTTGCGCACCCGTTGGCGCGCCTCTTCGAGCGTCCATGGCGCCTTGCCGAAGGCAACGAGGGTGAAATTGACCGTGTCGTGAATGACACCCCAGGTGTCGACCAGGGTATTGTCCCAATCGAAAATCAAGGCGTCTGGTCGCGGCGGCGTTTTGCCGTTCGCCGCCGTCAATTCCAGCGTTCCGCTTGGCTCGGGCCGCCGACCTGCTCCATGAACCGCATGTAGATGTCGAGCAGTCGCGTCGTCAACTCGCCGGCATGGCCGTTGCCGATCGATTGCCCGTCGATGCGGGTGACCGCCTTGACGTGGGAATTGGAACTGGAGATAAACGCCTCGCGCGCGTCGAGGGCTTCCGCCATGGTGAAGGCCCGCTCGACGATCTTGATGCCGTGCTCGCGCGCCGCCTCGATGATGGCGAGGCGGGTGATCCCGTTCAGGATCGAAGTGCTGACGTCACGCGTCACCAACTCGCCGGCCTTGGTCACGATCCATGCGTTCGTCGCCGCGCCTTCGGTGACGAAACCGTCGCCATCGATCTGGAACACTTCCTGGGCACCGGCCTCAACCGCCTTCTGCTTGGCGAGGCAATTCGGCAGCAATCCGACCGTCTTGATGTCGACGCGCTTCCAGCGGATGTCGGGCACCGAAATCACGTCGATGCCGGCCAGCAGCTTGGACTTGTTGATGGGGGCGCGCTTGACTGCAGTAACCACCATGGAACTCTTGATGCCGACCGGAAACTGGTGATCGCGCGGCGCCACGCCGCGAGTGATCTGCAGGTAGATCAGACCGTCCTTGACGTCGTTTCGCCGCGCCACCTCGCGCAGCACCATACTCATCGGCTTCTGTGCCATCGGCCAAGCGATGCCGAGTTCCTTGAGGGAATGAGCCAGCCGCTCGAAATGCGCCGTTTCGCCGAGGAACGCGCCCTTGTGCACGGCAATGACCTCGTAAACGCCATCGGCGAACTGATAACCGCGGTCCTCGACATGCACGGCGGCCTCGGCATGCGGAACGTAGCGGCCGTTAACGTAGGCAATTCGGGACATTTCAGGGATTCCTCAAAAGTATTCCAACTGCACCGAGAACATCTTCTCGACCTTGCGGATGACTTTGGCGGTGGCGAACAGGATGACGCGATCCTGGGGTTCGACCACGGTCGAGCCGCCCGGGCAGATCATCTTGCCGTCGCGCACGATGGCGCCAAGCATAACACCACTCGGCAGATTGACCTCTTTCAACGGCTTGCCGACCAGTTCCGAGGTTTCCAATGCCTCGGCCTCGATCAGTTCGCCGAAGCCTTCGCGCAGCGTGTGCACCGAATGGATGCGGCCGCGGCGAATATGCTGGAGGATGGTCGAAACGGTGATATTGCGCGGGCTCACTGTCACGTCGACGCCAAGCGAATTGATCAGCGTCTCGTAGGTCCCCTTGTTGACCAGCGTGATCGCACGCTGACAGCCGAAACGCTTGGCCAGCAACGAAGACAAAATGTTTGTCTCGTCGTCGTTGGTGACAGCGACCACGGTTTCGGTGGCGCCGACGTTGGCCTCTTCGAGGATTTCCGGATTGAGCACGTCGCCCTGCAGCACCATGGTCTTTTCCAGCATGGCGGCGATGGTCTTGGCGCGCTCGGGATCGAACTCGATGATCTTGGAGCGCACCCAGTCGTATTCGCGCTCGATCTCCTGGGCGAGAAACAGTCCGATATTGCCACCACCGAAAATCAACAGCCGGCGCGCCTCCGTCTCCTCGTGGCCGAAAGCCGCCATGGCGCGCGGCACCTGGTCGCTATCGACGACGAAATAGACTTCGTCGCCGGGCAGCATCTGGTCGTCGGCGGTCGGTACGATAGCGCTGTCGCCACGCATCAGGCCGACGACGACGATGTTGAGGT
>JAYNJY010000374.1:0-2576 GCA_038110665.1 Rhodospirillaceae bacterium
CACCGGCGCGACCATCACCGCGACCGGCACGCCGGCGCCCTTGAGCCCGGCGATGGCGGCGAGCCGGCGCGCCGGCGTCGGCGCGCGCGGTTCCATGCCCCGGGCTAGCACCGGATCGAGCGTGGTCATGGATATCGCGACCGAGACCAGGCCCTTGGCGGCCATGGCGCTGAGGATGTCGAGATCGCGCAGGACCAGGTTCGACTTGGTGACGATGCCGACCGGGTGGTTGCATTCGGCCAGCACCTCGAGCACAGAACGGGTGATGCGGCGGGTCCGTTCGACCGGCTGGTAGGGGTCGGTGTTGGTGCCCATGGCCAGCGTCGCCGGCCGGTAACCCGGCTTGCGCAGTTCGTCGGCCAACAGGCGGGCGGCGTCCGGCTTGGCGAACAGCCTAGTTTCGAAATCGAGGCCGGCGGAAAGCCCCTGGTAGGCGTGGGTCGGGCGCGCGAAGCAGTAGACGCAGCCGTGCTCGCAGCCCCGGTAGGGGTTGAGCGACCGGTCGAACGGCACGTCCGGCGACTGGTTCCGGGTGATGACGGTCTTCGGAAGCTCGTCGGTGACGGTGGTGCGGAGCGCAGGCAGGTCGTCGTCGACGGCCAAGGCCGAGCCCCAGCCGTCGTCCACCGCGATGCGGCTATGCGGCTCGAACCGACCGCTCGTATTGGAGACGGCGCCACGGCCCTTTTTCGCTGCGTCGGGAAGCCTGTCGACCATGCCGGAGCCTAACAGCGCATGTGAAACAAAACAAGAACATTAACTGGGGTGTCAAGCGTTGAGCGGCCCCGGATGCTTGATCTCTTCGAGCAGCCAATCGCGGAAGGCGGCGACCTTGGGGCGGTCGGCGGTGCGTTCGGGCGCGACCACCCAGAACGCCGAATTGGACGGGATGACGATGTCGAACGGGCGCACCAGGCGGCCGGCGGCGAGATCGTCCTGGGCGGCGAGTGTGCTCACCAGCACGACGCCCTGGCCCGCCATGGCGGCGGAAATGGCCAAGTCCTCGACCGAGAAGATCGGGCCCTTGTCGGCGTCGATATCCCTCACACCGGCGATTTCGCACCACACCTTCCAGGTCGGCGGATCCTTGACCGGCCCCCAGTCGACGTGCAGCAGGCGGTGGTGGCGAAGGTCGTCCGGGGTCCTGAGCGGGTGCGGGTGATTGGGATCGAGCAGGGCGGCCGAGCAGGCCGGCGCCACGTCCTCGTCGATCAACCAGTCGACCCGCATGCTGGGGTAGTCGCCGCCGCCGAGCCGGACCGCCACGTGCACGCCGTCACGGTCGAAGTCGCCGACCGGCGCGAGCGAGGCGTCGATGCGGATGTTGATGTCGGGATGGGCGTCGTTGAAATGCGCCAACCTGGGCACCAGCCATTTCGTCGCGAAGGTCGGCGCGGCGCTGACCACCAGCACCGGCGCGTCTTCGTCGGCCTCGAGCCGCGCGGTCACGCCGGCGAGGATGTCGAAGGCCTCGGACAACTGCGGCAGCACGCTCTGCGCCGCCTCGGTCAGGCGCAATGCTCGCGTGAGGCGCCGGAACAAAGGCGTGCCGAGCCAATCCTCCAGGCTCCGGATCTGCTGGCTGACCGCGGCCGGCGTCACGCCCAGCTCGTCGGCGGCGCGGGTGAAGCTCATGTGCCGCGCGGCAGCCTCGAAGGCGCGCAAGGCACTCAGGGGCGGCAGGCGGCGCATGTAGGGTGGACCTCATGGCTTATAATTAAGAAAAACTAATTCATAATATGAAAATTGATCGTTTGTGAAAATAAAAAAAATCCATGTAAAGCAAGGGCGATGACGTAATCTTGCTAGTTAAGCCAGTGTTGGCCATGGAGGCGAACATGTATCACGATAACGCAACTTCCGAACTGACCGTCGGCGACATGATCGCGAGCGGCGCCTATCACCTCATTCTCGGCATCGAGAGCGCGTACCGCGCCGTCGCCGATTTGCTGCGCCGCTGAGCCGACCCCCCGTTTCCTGACTGGAAGCACTGCCTCCGGCCGCCGCTTGTGTTAAAAGCGGTGCGACGGAGGCTTCTTCTTTGCTGAGTGTCGTCATCCCCGTCCTGAACGCCGCCGGCGCCATCGGCACCGCGGTCGAAACCTGGCTCGCCAGCGGCGTCGCCGACGAGGTCGTCGTCGTCGACGGCGGTTCCGAGGACGGCACGCTCGAGGAAGCGCAACTGGCCGGCGCCAGGACGATCTACGCGCCGAAGGGCCGCGGCCGCCAGCTCGCCGCCGGCGCCGAAGCGGCGGGCGGCGACTGGCTCTTGTTCATGCATGCCGACACGCGCCTGGGGCCGGGCTGGCAGACGGTGGCGCGGCGCTTCATGGCGGAACCGAAGAACCTCTACCGTGCCGGCTATTTCCGATTCGCCCTCGACGACCCGTCGCCGGCGGCGCGCCGGCTCGAACACGTCGTGCAATGGCGCTGCCGCTGGCTCGGGCTGCCCTACGGCGACCAGGGGTTGCTGATCGCAGCCGAGTACTACGACCGCCTCGGCGGTTATCCGCCGGTGCCGCTGATGGAGGACGTCGCGCTGGTGCGCCGGATGCCGCGCCACCGGCTGGTCGAAC
>JAYNJY010000375.1:0-509 GCA_038110665.1 Rhodospirillaceae bacterium
GATCGGCAACGCCGTGCTCGACGTGGTCCTGGCCAAGGGTTTCCTGGAGAACGTCAGCGCGGTGGCCAAGCATTTCCGCGCCGGCCTGGAGAAACTGGTGGCCAAGCGCTCGGACGTCTTCAACGACGTGCGCGGGCTCGGCCTGATGCTCGGCATCAAATGCAAGGGCGAAGGCCAGAACGGCGAGGTGGTCAAGGCCGCCATGGCGCGCGGCCTCTTGACCGTACCGGCCGGCGACAACGTGGTGCGGCTGGTGCCGCCGCTGGTGATCTCGCCCAAGGACGCCGACGAGGCGATCGCGATCCTCGACGCGGCGGCGGGCGACGTCGCCGGCAAGGCCGGCTAGCATGTCCGGCGCCCGGCACTTCCTCGACATCGACCAGATCGAGGCGCCCGAACTTCGCGCCATCCTCGACGCCGGCGCGCGCCTGAAGGCGGCCGGACGGCAGACCGGAACGGCCCCCATGGCCGGGCGCACCCTGGTGATGATCTTCGAGAAGCCGTCGACC
>JAYNJY010000375.1:519-2573 GCA_038110665.1 Rhodospirillaceae bacterium
GCGCGGCGAAACCGTCGCCGACACGGCGCGCGTGCTGTCGCGTTACGCCGACATCATCATGATCCGCACCGACAACCACGAAAAGCTGCTGGAACTGGCGGAATACGCCACCGTGCCGGTGATCAACGGCCTCACCGACCACACCCATCCGTGCCAGATCATGGCCGACATCCTGACCTACGAGGAACATCGCGGTTCCATCGCCGGGCGCACCATCGCCTGGGTCGGTGACGGCAACAACGTCTCGCACAGCTGGATTCACGCCGCCGCCAAGTTCGACTTTACGCTGCGGCTCGCCTGCCCGGCTTCGCTGCAACCCGACGACGCGGTGGTCGCCTGGGCGCGCGCGCTCGACGCCAGCATCGAGCTGACCGAGACACCGGCCGAAGCAGTCGCCGACTCCGACCTGGTGATCACCGACACCTGGGTCTCCATGGGCGACCAGGACGGCGACCGCCGGCGCCAGATCCTGTTGCCGTTCCAGGTCGACAACGCACTGATGGCGAAGGCCAAGCCCGACGCGCTGTTCATGCACTGCCTGCCGGCGCATCGCGGCGACGAGGTCACCTCGTCGGTCATGGACGGCCCGCAGTCGGTTATCTGGGACGAGGCCGAAAACCGCCTGCACGCGCAGAAAGGCATCCTGGCCTGGTGCCTGGAATGAGCGACGCGGCTCCGCTCGGCGGCGACGCCAGGCTGGGGGCCGAACTCGACCTTGCCGCAGCCCGCGCATGGCCGGCGCGCGAGGTCGAAATCCGGGACGGCTGGTGGTTCCGCGCCAACGACGGCCTGCACCGCCGGGTCAATTCCGTGTTCCCCGACGCCGCCGTCCGCACCCCGCTCACCGACCACATCGCCGAGGCAGAGGCGTTCTACCGCGCGCGCGGCCTGCCGCCCCGCTTCCAGATCTCGCCGGCGACGCTGCCGGCCGATCTCGACCGGGTGCTGGCGGACCGCGGCTACGTGGTCGAGTCCGGCGTCGACATCATGATCGCCGATACAGCCGCCCTCGCCGCCGGGCACGATCCGACCCTCGATATCTGCCTCGACGCCGCGATCAGCGTCGCCTGGCTCGACGTGCACATGGCCGACGCACCCGACGACGCGACCAAGCGGCGCAAGGGCGAGATGCTGACCCGGATCAAACCCGGGCACGTCTTTGCCTCGCTCCGCGCGGGCGGCGAAACGGTGGCCGCCGGGCTCGCCATCGCCGACGAAAACTGGTTCGGCGTGTTCGGCATGTTCACGCTCGAACGCGCGCGCCGGCGCGGCCATGCGCGGGCGCTGCTCGCGGCCATGGCCGGCTGGGCCCTGGCGCGCGGCTGTGGACGCGCCTATCTCCAGGTGGAGCGCGACAATCCCGCCGCGATCGCAGTATACGGCCGTGCCGGTTTCCGAACCGTGCACGGCTACCACTACCGCACACTTTGGAACATCCTCATGCCTGACGCCGACATCACCGTTACCTGCGATACGGCCCTGCCGTTCCAGGTCGACCGCCTCGGCGTGCGCGGCCGCCTGGTGCGGCTCTGCGAGGCGGCGGCACCAGTCATGCGGGAAGGCCGCTATCCGCCGGTGGTGCGCGCACTCGCACTCGACACCCTGGCGCTGACGGCGCTGCTCGCCAGCACGCTCAAGTACGAGGGCGTTTTCTCGCTGCAAATCCAGGGCGACGGCCCGATCTCGCTGCTCGTCGCCGACGCCACCAGCGAGGGCGAGCTTCGCGTCTATGCCAAATACGACGCCGATGCGCTCGCCGCCATGGACGCCGCCGCCGGCGCGCCGCCGGTGAACCTGTTCGGCGCCGGCCACATGGCGTTCACCGTCGACCAGGGCCCCGACACGGAACGCTACCAGGGCATCACCGAGATCGCCGGTAACACGCTGGCCGAATGCGCGGCCGCCTATTTCCACCAATCGGAACAACTCGACACCACCATCGTCGGCGCCCACGCCGACGCCCCGGCACCGAACCGCGCCGCCGCCGCCGCGCTGCTGGTGCAGCGCCTGCCGGCCCAGGGCGGCGACGCCGACGAGGCCGACGAGGCCTGGCG
>JAYNJY010000376.1:0-2569 GCA_038110665.1 Rhodospirillaceae bacterium
CTAGATGACGTCCGGCGCAAGGGAGATGATTTTCATGAACTGCCGGCCACGCAATTCGCGCGTCACCGGCCCGAAAATACGCGTACCGATCGGTTCGCCCTGGTTGTTGATCAGCACCGCCGCGTTCCGATCGAACCGGATCGCGGAACCGTCGGTCCGGCGGATCTCCTTGGCCGTGCGGACGATAACCGCCTTGTGGATGTCGCCCTTCTTCACGCGGCCGCGCGGGATCGCTTCCTTCACCGACACGACGATGACGTCGCCCACGCTGGCCGTGCGCCGCTTGGACCCGCCCAGCACCTTGATGCACTGCACCCGGCGCGCACCGGAATTGTCGGCGACGTCGAGATTGGTTTCGGCCTGGATCATCTTTCAATATCCTTCTTCGTACGTATATCGACGATCACGCGCCGTCGCTGATGACTTCCCAAGTCTTACGCTTGGAAATCGGACGGCATTCGCGAATGCTGACCGAGTCACCTACCTTGCAGCTGTTGGTTTCGTCATGGGCGGCGTATTTCTTCGAACGCCGGATGACCTTCTGGTAGACGGGGTGCTTGATACGACGCTCGACCTGGACGGTGACTGTCTTATCTTGCTTGTCGCTGACCACGACCCCATGCAGAACACGCTTAGGCATTTCCAGTTCTCCGTTTAGGACGCTGCCGGCGCGTCGTTGCGCTCGCTCAGGACCGTCTTGATGCGCGCGATATCGCGCCTTACCTGGCGCACCCGCGCCGTATTCTCCAGCTGGCCGCTGGCCTTCTGAAAACGCAGATTGAAGGCTTCCTTGCGCAGCGAAATAAGCTCACCCTTGAGCTCGTCGTCGCTCTTTGCTCTCACGTCGGCGGATTTCATTGGATTACTGTCCCTCTCCGAGGCGGGTGACGAACTTGGTCTTGATCGGCAGCTTGGCGGCGGCCAGCTCCATGGCGCGCTTAGCAACGCCGATCGGAACGCCGTCCATCTCGAACATGATGCGGCCCGGCTTGATCCGGCAGACCCAGAACTCCGGGCTGCCCTTGCCCTTGCCCTGGCGCACTTCGGCCGGCTTCTGGGATACCGGAACGTCCGGAAAAACGCGGATCCAAACGCGGCCAGCGCGCTTCATGTGACGGGTCATGGCACGGCGGGCGGCCTCAATCTGGCGTGCCGTGACGCGTTCCGGCGACATCGCCTTCAGGCCGTAGGCGCCGAAGTTGAGCGTCGTGCCGCCCTTGGCGGTGCCGTGGATGCGGCCCTTGTGCGCCTTGCGGAACTTTGTGCGTTTCGGTTGCAGCATGGTTTTGTTCTCTCTTATGCGAATTCCTGTTCGGCAGCATTAACGCTGCGGCTGCTGCTCCTGAGCGAGCTTGTCGATGGCCATCGGATCGTGGGCCAGGATGTCGCCCTTGTAGATCCAAACCTTGACGCCGCAGACGCCATAGGTGGTCACTGCCGGCGCTTCCGCGTAGTCGACGTTGGCGCGGAGCGTGTGCAACGGCACCCGGCCCTCGCGATACCACTGCATGCGCGCGATTTCCGCGCCGCCGAGCCGGCCCGAGCAGTTGATGCGGATGCCTTCGGCACCCATGCGGATGGCCGACTGCACGGCACGCTTCATGGCGCGACGAATGGAGACGCGACGTTCGATCTGCTGCGCGACGTTCTCGGCCACGAGTTGGGCGTCGATTTCGGGCTTGCGCACCTCGACGATGTTGAGGTGGACTTCCGAGGCGGTCATCGTCGAAATCTTCTGGCGCAGCTTTTCGATGTCCGTGCCTTTGCGGCCGATGACGACGCCGGGGCGCGCGGTGTGAATGGTCACGCGTGCCTTCTTCGCCGGGCGTTCGATGATCACCTTCGAGATGCCGGCCTGCGCCAGCGTCTTCTTCAAAAACTTCCGGATACGAAGATCTTCATGCAGAAGGCCGGCGTAGTCGCCATCGGCGAACCAACGCGAATCCCAGGTCCTGTTGATGCCGACACGGAGACCGATCGGATTGACTTTCTGGCCCATTATTCTCTCTCCTCACGCTCGCGCACGACGACCCGCAGGTTGGAAAACGGCTTCTGGATGCGGCCGACGCGGCCACGTGCACGTGCGCCCCAGCGCTTCATGACCATGGCGCGCCCGACGGTGGCTTCGGCCACATACAGCCGGTCGACGTCCAACTGGTGATTGTTTTCGGCATTGGCGATGGCGCTCTCGAGGAGCTTCTTCACCTCGCTGGCGATGCGGCGGCGGGAGAACTCGAGTTCGGCCAGCGCCTTTTCGCAGTCGAGGCCACGGATGGTCTCGGCGACGAGGTTCAGCTTCTGCGGGCTGGTCCGCAGGTGCTTGGCGAAAGCCATCGCCTCGTTGTCGGCATAAGGCCGTTCGGCAGCGGTCTTGCCCATGATCAGGCCCTCTTAACTTTCTTGTCTGCGCCGTGCCCGTGGTAGGACCGGGACGGCGAGAATTCGCCGAGCTTGTGACCGATCATGTCTTCGTTCACTAGCACCGGAATGAACTTCTGACCGTTGTAGACGCCGAAGGTCAGGCCAACGAACTGCGGCTGGATGGTCGAGCGGCGCGACCACGTCTTGA
>JAYNJY010000377.1:0-2564 GCA_038110665.1 Rhodospirillaceae bacterium
TCGGCCGGCACCCGGAAGACGACGATGCGGGCCGGAATGTGGACCTGCGGCGCCGCCAGGCCGATGCCCGGCGCGTCCAGCATGGTCTCCACCATGTCCGAGACCAGGGCGCGCACGGCGGGCGCGGTCGGGTCCGCGACGGGGCGGGCCTTGCCCATCAAAACCGGGTGGCCCATGCGTGCGATTTTCAGAATGGCCATGATCTTACCGCCGATTCTTCCCTGAATTGCTTGAAAAACAAACTCATTTCTGGCCGCAAACGGCCCTTCCCATTGCCGAAACGATATGTTAGAAGGCACGGCCTTGAGCGCGTATGGGCGCGCTCCGAGATGGGTATTGATGACGAGGTAACAAGTAACGTGCAAGTTTCGGTTCGAGACAACAACGTCGACAAGGACATCAAGGTCCTGAAGAAGAAGATGCAGCCCTAATGAGTCTTCCGAGAGATGAAGCTTAGCCGCTCCTACGAAAAGCCCTCCGAACGCCGGGCCCGTGAAAAGGCCGAGGCGGTCCGCCGCGCCCGCAAGCTCGAGCGCAAGCGTCTGGAGCGCGAAGGCTTCTAAGCCTGACGGTCACGGGCCGCAAGGCCCTACCCGCCCCAGTTCAAGCGACGTAGGATGATCCGCCGGCCGAAAGGCGCGGCGGAGCTCTTGCGTCCGGAGACCCGAATCCGACGGCCCCGCAGCGAACAGGAGGCGATGATGGTCAAGGTTTATGAAATCGACGGTATCGTGCCGGTGGTCGATCCGACCGCCTTCGTGCATCCCGATGCGATCCTGATCGGCGACGCCATCATCGGTCCTGGCTGCTATGTCGGGCCGGGCGCGGTGATGCGCGGCGACTTCGGCCGGCTGATCCTGGAGGCCGGCGTCAACATCCAGGACAACTGCATCCTGCACGGCTTCCCCGGCACCGACACGGTGGTCGAGGAGGACGGCCACATTGGCCACGGGGCCGTGCTGCACGGCTGCCGGATTGGCCGCAACGCGCTGGTCGGCATGAACTCGGTGATCAACGACGACGCGGTGATCGGCGCCGAATGCATCGTCGCGGCGATGGCTTTCGTCCGCGCCGGCGAGACTTTCGCGCCGCGCAGCCTGATCGCCGGCATCCCGGCGAAGGTGCTGCGCGCGGTCACCGACGACGAGATCGCCTGGAAGTCCGACGGCACCCGGGACTACCAGACGCTAACCCGGCGTTCCATGGAAAGCCTGAGACCGGCGACGCCGCTCAGCACGCCGGAACCCGACCGCAAGCGCATGCCGGTTGCCGAATCGCAACCGTTCCACGTCGGCCGGCGCTAGCGCCGGGGTTCAGTCCTTGACATAGACGTTCTTGGGCTGGGGATCGATCGGCTGGATCGCGGTCCGCGTGTCGTCGGTCCAATCCGCGATCTTCACCAAGGCCAGGCGCGTCGCGCCATCGCTTCCCGAGGCGCGCTCGAACACGTAGACCCCGCCCGGGTCCAGATAGAACGTGTGGTCGCCGAACGAACTGGACAGCCCCTGGGCGACCTCGTCGCCCTCGGGGACAGCCTTGATCTCGACCTGGTCTTCGACGGCGGCAATCTGTTCGGCCGATAGTTTCATGACGCAGCCCCTTCCGCAGCGAATTCGAGCACGCACCAGTATGCCCCGGTTGCGACCGAGAGCCCAGTGCCCGGCACGGCAACGGATGTCGTCAGGCCAGCGCCTGGACGATCTCCTCCGTCATCTTCTTGGCGTCGCCGAACAGCATCAGCGTGTTGTCCGCATAGAACAGCGGGTTGTCGACGCCCGCGTAACCGGGGCTGAGCGAGCGTTTGACGAACAGCACCGTGCCGGCCTTTTCGACGTCGAGGATTGGCATCCCGGCGATCGGGCTCGACGGGTCGGTCTTGGCGACCGGATTCGTCGTGTCGTTGGCGCCGATGATGTAGGCGACGTCGGCGGTGGCGAACTCGTGGTTGATCTCCTCGAGCTCGAACACCTCGTCGTAGGGCACGTTCGCTTCCGCCAAGAGCACGTTCATGTGACCCGGCATGCGCCCGGCGACCGGATGGATCGCGTAGGCGACCTCGACCCCCTCCCGCTTCAGGATGTCGGCCATTTCACGGAGCGCGTGCTGGGCCTGGGAGACGGCCATGCCGTAGCCCGGGACGATGATCACCTTGTTGGCGTTCTTCATCAGGAAGGCCGCGTCGTCGGCGGCGCCCGCCTTGGCGTTCTTGTCGCCGGCGGCGGCGGTCGGCCCGGCCGCCGCATCGCCGCCGAAGCCGCCGAGCAGCACGTTGACGATCGAGCGGTTCATGCCCTTGCACATGATGTAGCTGAGGATCGCGCCGCTAGATCCGACCAGCGCGCCGGTGATGATCAGCGCCGGGTTCGACAGCGTGAAGCCGATGCCGGCGGCGGCCCAGCCCGAGTACGAGTTGAGCATCGAGACCACGACCGGCATGTCGGCGCCGCCGATCGGAATGATGATCAGGAAGCCGATGGCGAAGCTGAGGATCGCCAGCGCCCAGAACACGCCCGCCGTCTGCCCGCTGATCAGGGTGATGATCAGCATCACGATCAGCGCCGCGA
>JAYNJY010000378.1:0-2561 GCA_038110665.1 Rhodospirillaceae bacterium
ATCCCCTACACCATGCGTCGCTTCTCCGACAACAAGGGCGTCGGCAATTCGCTCGGCGGCCAGTTCCAGGAGATGATGAAGGAGACCATGAAATCGGTCGATGCCTTCCGCCGCATCTGCCTGACCCGCGATTTCGACCTGCACTTCATGCCGATCTGCGACCTCAAATCCGGCCGCGTCCACCACGTCGAGGCGCTGACGCGGTTCCGCGGCTCGTTCGGCGCCAAGGGCTCGCCCTACGAACTGGTCACGCTCGCCGAGGAGATCGGCATCATCTCCGAATTCGACCTGGTGCATGAGAGCGTCACCGGGCGGCGTATCCCGCCGATCGCGATCAACGTTTCCGGCCATTCCATCGCCAACAAGGATTTCGTTTCGGAACTGCGCGAACTGCTGCGCCGCGCCACCAACCTGTCGCGTATGATCTCGCTGAAGATCACCGAATCCGCCGAGATCACCGATTTCGAGCTGGTCAACGGCCACATCCAGGAATTCCGCTCGCGCGGCTTCCACGTCGCGCTCGACGATATCGGCGCCGGCGCCGCCTGCTTCGACTACCTAAACTCCTTGGACATCGACGTCGTCAAATTCGACGGCCCCGTGGTCCAGCGCGCGCACCGCACCGAGAAGGGCAGGGCGTTTCGGGCATCGATGGCGACTCTACGCAGCCAGACTGGCATCGAAACCATCGCCGAGATGGACGAAGATCAGGAGTTGGCCGATTTCCTGCGCGAATGCGGCGTGCTCTACGGCCAAGGCTGGCATTTCGGCAAGCCGACGGCGGAGATCAACTCTTTCCGCCACATGATGGCGTGAACGGCGACGCCCCGCGGCATCGCCGCCGGGGCGGGTTTTACTGGCAATCCGCGCCCGAGCGCAGTATATCGGGGCCAGCGATGCCGTCTTTCGAGGCTCGGCGCGCGACCTGGGCTTTTAAGAATACCAACTGACGAGGTCGGCCATGGCCGAGAAATGGACGCCGGACAGCTGGCGCGCAAAACCGATCATTCAGGTGCCGGAATACCCGGACGCCGACAAGCTTATTGCCGTCGAGGCCAGGCTGGCCAAGTCGCCGCCGCTGGTATTCGCCGGCGAGGCACGCAACCTGCGGCGTGAGCTCGGCCGCGTCGCCGACGGCCACGCCTTCATGCTGCTTGGCGGCGATTGTGCGGAAAGCTTCGCCGAATTCAGCGCCAATAACATCCGCGACACCTTCCGCGTGCTGTTGCAGATGGCCGTGGTGCTGACCTACGGCGCGGCGCTGCCGGTGGTCAAGATCGGCCGCATGGCCGGCCAGTTCGCCAAGCCGCGCTCGGCCGACATCGAGACCATCGACGGCGTGACGCTGCCGTCCTACCGCGGCGACATGATCAACGGCATCGAGTTCACCGAGGAAGCCCGCGTGCCCGACCCGGAACGCCTGATGCAGGCCTACCACCAGTCGGCGGCGACCTTGAACCTGCTGCGCGCCTTCGCCCAGGGCGGCTATGCCGACCTGCACAAGGTGCACCAGTGGACGCTCGGCTTCATCGCCAACAGCCCGGCCGCCGAGCGCTACTGCAACCTGGCCGATCGCCTGAGCGAGACGCTGGCGTTCATGGAGGCCTGCGGCATGACGTCGGAGACGACGCCGCAAATCCGCGAGACCGACTTCTACACGGCGCACGAGGGGCTTTTGCTGAATTTCGAGGAAGCCATGACCCGCGTCGATTCGACCTCGGGCGACCTCTACGCCACCTCGGCGCATCTCTTGTGGATCGGCGAACGCACCCGCCAGCTCGACGGCGCACACGTCGAATACATGCGCGGCATCGCCAACCCGATCGGCTGCAAGGTCGGCCCCGGCATGGACCCGGACGAACTGATCCGCCTGATCGACGCGCTCAACCCGAAGAACCAGGCCGGCCGCCTGACGCTGATGGCGCGCATGGGTGCCGACGTGGTCGGCGACAAGCTGCCCGCGCTGGTGCGCCGGGTGCGCGACGAAGGCCGCAACGTGGTGTGGATTTCCGACCCCATGCATGGCAACACGATCAAAAGCTCGAGCGGCTACAAGACGCGTCCGTTCGAGCGCGTCCTCAAGGAGGTCCGCGACTTTTTCGAGGTGCACGCGGCGGAGCGGACCCATGCGGGCGGCGTGCATTTCGAGATGACCGGCCAGGACGTGACCGAATGCACCGGCGGCGCCCGGGCGATCACCGACGACGACCTGTCGGCGCGTTACCACACGCATTGCGACCCGCGTCTCAACGCCTCGCAGTCGCTGGAACTCGCCTTCCTGCTCGCCGAGATGCTCAAGGACCGGCGCCAGGAAACCGAACAGCGGGCGGCGGCGCAGTCCTGACCCCCATAGATTCATGGGCCTGGGCGCGGCCTTAACCGTTTGCCCTGGCCGGCCCGTTAACTTATATGTTCCGACCGGCCCCAAACCCCTGCCGGCGGAGGCGCACATGGACAAGATCGAACTCACCGTGCACGAGTTCATGACCATCATGGGCACGCTCGACGAGAAGTACGGCGGCCGCCAGTCGGCGGCGCCGGAATCGATCTACGCCGCCTGG
>JAYNJY010000379.1:0-2529 GCA_038110665.1 Rhodospirillaceae bacterium
AGATGGGCGCGGATGGCGGCCTCGTCGAAGGGGGTGACGCGGAGCGCGACATGATCGACGTTGCGCCCGCCGACGCCCGCTTCGGGCGGCGCCGCGCCGCCGGCCCGGCCGAGCGTACCGGCGACGTCGACGAGGTCGATCATCGAAAGCCCGGCACGCAGATGGTAGAGGCCGAGCGGCGTGTTCGCTTTCGCCAACCGGCAGCCGAGCACGTCGCGATAGAACGTGAGCATGACGTCGATGTCGCGCGCGCCGATGACGACGTGATCGATGGTGTCGATGGTGTAGGGCGGCGTCACGGCATCTGCTCCCGAAGTTCTGCGACGGCTCGCGCGCGCGCCAGCTCGATCATCACCGGCACATGGTCCGACGGCGGATCCCAGTCGCGGGCGTCGCGAACAACCTCGACCGTGCGGACCGCATCCGTCAAGTCCTCGGACACCCAGACGTGGTCGAGCCGGCGGCCCTTGTCGGCCTCGGCCCAGTCCGCGGCGCGGTAGCTCCACCAGGTGAACAGCTGTTCTTCGTCGCCGAGCAGGTGGCGCACGGCATCGACCCAGCCGCCGGCGCGCTTGAGCGCGGCCAGGTGTGCGATCTCGATCTCGGTATGGGTGACGACGTTCTTGAGACGCTCGTGCGACCACACGTCGGCGACCAGCGGCGCCACGTTGAAATCGCCGGCGAGCACGCGTGCCGGGACCGAACGCTCGCGCTTGGGCCCGCGCGCCGCCCACCAGTTGGCCTGTTCGGCGAGGAAGCGGAGCTTTTGCGCGAACTTCGGGTTGCGCGCCGGGTCCGGTAGCTCGCCGCCGGCCGGCACGTAGAGACTGTGCACCTCGATCGCCGGCAGGCCACCTTCGGGCGCGACCACGGCGGAGACGTGGCGGCCGTCGGCCTTGCCGCACCAGGCATGGGTCTCGACCTGGCCGAGCGGCAGTTTGGAAAGGATGGCGACGCCGTTGTAGCCCTTGATGCCGCTGATCGCCTGATGCGGATAACCGAGCGCCGCGACCTCGAGCGCCGGGAACACGTCGTCGGTGGCCTTGGTCTCCTGCAGGCAGACGATGTCGGGGGCGCGCTCGTCGGCCAGCGCGGCGAGGCCGCCCAGACGCCGACGCACGGAGTTGACGTTCCAGCTCGCGATCTTGAGGCTCACGGCCTGCCGCTCCCGTTTCGCGCCCGGCGGCAAGACGCCCGGCAAGGGGGCTCACCGGGCGTCACCGCCCCGGAACGGAGCGCGGGAATGGTGGGGGAACCATCCGCGAACGCGGCGCCAAGGAAGAGCCGACGCGGCGCCCACTTATATTTATGAGCTCGGGCCGACATCGGTTCCACCCCTCCCCGCGAGGCGCCGGCTGGCCGGCCGGGCCGCTCAGTTGGGATTGAGGCCGTCCTGCGGCATCTGATAGTCGAACAGTTTCTTGTCGAGTGCGAGCCCGAACCGGGGCCCGAGCAGCGACACCGTGGTCTTGATGCCCTGAGCGTCGGTCACCGTCCACTTGCGCAGCTCCAGCGGCTTGTCGCTGAACACCAGCGTCAGCTGGCCTTCGAGCGGCTTGTTGGCCTTGACCAGCGACACCCTGAGCACGCCCGGCGAACGTTGGAAGCCGGTGACCAGGATCTCGTCGCCGATCAAAGACAGGTTGGCGCGCAGGATCAGTTCGGCCGGGGTCAGCACCAGCAGCACGGCGGTGGCCTGGCCCAGTTCCTTGTCGACGTAGATCAGGTTGGAGCCGTCGGCGATGACCATGATCTGCTTCGGCGGGTCGTATTCGATGCGCATGCGGCCGGGCCGCGACAGGAAGATGTTGCCCTCGGCGTAATCGCCGTCCGACGACACCTGCAGGAAACGCGCCTGCATGGTCCGGATATCGTTGAGGCTCTTCTCGATGCGCACCAGATCGGCGATGTCCTCTTTCGAGAGCTTGACGGTACGCGCGATCACGGCGTCCGCCGGGGTCGCCGGCAGCGCCAACGGCAGGGCGGCGAGCGCTGCGCAGAGCCAACGGAGGACGGGGGCTTTCATAACGCCAAGGTTTTAGCGAAGCGGCCGGTTCGGGTAAAGCGGCGTCGCGCCATCGTTTCGTGACGGCCGCTGGCTTAATGGTTGCCGACCAGCACCTCGCGCCGGCCGACGCGGTTGGCGGGGCTGACCACGCCTTCCTTTTCCATCTGCTCGATGATGCGCGCGGCGCGGTTGTAGCCGATCTGTAGGTGGCGCTGGACGAAACTGGTCGACGCCTTGCCCTCGCGCGCGACCAGCGCGACAGCTTCGTCGTAGAGCTGGTCGGCGCCGTCGCTGCCGCCGCCGCCGCCGCCGAGGATCGGTTCGTCGTCGGCGGTGACGTCCTCGATGTAGCGGGGCGTGCCCTGCGCCTTCAAGTGCTTGACCACCAGTTCGACCTCGTGGTCGGAGACGAACGGCCCGTGCACGCGGGTGATGCGGCCGCCGCCCGCCATGTGCAGCATGTCGCCCTGGCCCAAGAGCTGTTCCGCGCCCTGTTCGCCGAGGATGGTGCGGCTGTCGAT
>JAYNJY010000380.1:0-2005 GCA_038110665.1 Rhodospirillaceae bacterium
GCGTCGGCAGCACGTTCTGGTTCAGCTTGCCGTTGGTGCATTCGAAGACGCCGGCGAACGAACTCGCGGGCGACGCCGAAAGCATGACCGTTGCCGTGACCGCGACACGCCGGCTCGGCATCCTGGTTGCCGAGGACAACCCGCTCAATCAGCGCATCATCGCCGCCACACTAGAAAACTATGGCTGCGACGCGGAATTCGTCGGCAACGGCGCCGAGGCCGTGCGAGCCGTGCGCGAACGGAGTTTCGACCTGGTGTTGATGGACGTGCGCATGCCGGTGATGTCCGGTCCCGACGCGGTCCGCGCGATCCGCGGCCTCGACAGCCTGCACGCGGTCGTTCCCATCGTCGCGCTCACCGCGGACGTGACCGAAGAGTCGCGGCGCCATTGCCTGGAGGTCGGCATGAACGCGCTCGCCGCCAAGCCGATCGACCGCATCGAACTCGCCCGGGCGATCAACGCGGGCATGGGCGACGAGATTTTCGTGTTGTCCGCCAATGCAACTCATTCGGCGGACGCAGTGGCCGAAGCCGCGGACGAACCGGAAGTCGTCGGTGATGATGTCCTGGGTTTTCTCGCCGGGATCGACGACCTGATCCAAAAGGCCGACGACTGACGACGCTGCCTATTTGACGTCGGCGGCGACCCGCAGGGTGACGATCTTGTCGGGGTCGTCGACCATGCCGCTGCGGCTGTACGCGGGGGCCTTCTTGAGGCCGTCGACGAGTTCCATGCCCTTGGTCACCTTGCCCCACACGGTGTACTGGCCGTCCAGGTGCGGCGCGTCGGCCAGCATGATGAAGAATTGCGAGTCCGCGCTGTTCGGGTCCATGGTTCGCGCCATCGAGCAGATGCCGCGGACGTGGCGTTCGGACGAGAACTCGGCCGCGAGCTTTCTGCCCGAACCGCCCGTGCCGTCGCCCTTGGGATCGCCGCCCTGGGCCATGAAGCCGTCGATGACGCGATGGAAGGCGAGGCCGTCGTAGAATTTCTCGCGCGCCAGTTCCTTGATGCGCGCGACGTGCTTGGGCGCCAGGTCCGGACGCAGTTCGATCACTACGCGGCCCGACTTGAGATCCATGTAGAGGGTGTTTTCCGCGTCGGCGGCCATGGCTTGCGCTCCCAATATTGACGTGACGACTAGGGCGATGGCGAGCGCCGCCCGGCGAAGCATTGTGATCGGCATGGGGCCTCTCGGCGATCCTGTGAATTCGGTTCAGCGGGCCACAGGTTAGCCCGCCACGTTCGCGCGGACAACGGGCCTCAGTCGAACAATGCGCCGATTTCCGACTGTGGCAGGCCCTTGCCCTCGAGCTGCGGGCCGGCCAGGAGCTTCTCGTCCTCAGTCTTTTCGATGACCTGGACCTCGACCTTGTCGAGTTCTTCCTTGCCCCAGACCTCGACGAGCGCGTTGACGCGTTCCTCGACGTAGGTGATCGACTTGATCACCTTGTTGACGCGCTGGCCGGTAATGTCCTGGAACGAGCAGGCCTCGAACACCTCGTTGGAGTTTTCCTCGATCTTGTCCAAAGCCTTGGCAGCCTCGCCTTTGACCTTGCCGCGCAGCTTGTCGATGATCTGATTGTTGCGTTCCATTGCCTCCATGATGGTGTTGGTGGCCTTTTCCGTCGCTTTGACGATGGCGTCCAACTGTTCGCCCATGGAGGTGAATTGAAATTCCTCGTCGGACGGGTGCGAGATCGCGGCGATTTCCACCCGGACGCGCTGGATATAGCGCAGCAGACCGTTCAACTGCGCCTTCAGATCGTTCAAGTCGCCCGAATCACTCATTGCACACCTTCTTCCCGCATAGCTAACGGTCCCAAGCTATAGCATAAAGGCATAGGACACTAGTATTAGTTTCCCAGCGATCATCCGCCGCCGATGGCCGGTCGGGCTTTTGCCAGGATCGCGCGCGCCGCTTCCGAAGGGCTCATCCGGCCATGGCGGACTTCGCTCTCGAGCACCTCGAGTTGGTTCCGGATGGTGCCGTCGGCCTTGAGT
>JAYNJY010000380.1:2024-2515 GCA_038110665.1 Rhodospirillaceae bacterium
CCATCAAGGTCTCGGTGATTTCGTCCCACATCCATCTCGCCGCCTGGTCGGCGCGGCGCCTGGCGAAGGCGCCGGAGGCTTCAGCGGCGGCGCGGAATTCGCCGACCGCCTCCCAGACTTCGGCGATGCCGCTGCCGGCCATGGCCGAACACTTCATCACCTTGGGCCGCCACGCGCCTTCCGGCGCACGCAGGAACTGTAGGGCGGCGGCGTAGTCGCGCCGGGCGCGCTCGGCGGCAGGGGCGAGATCGCCGTCGGCTTTGTTGACGACAATCAGGTCGGCGAGTTCGACGATGCCCTTTTTGATCCCCTGCAGGTCGTCGCCGCCGCCGGGTGCCAGCAACAGCACGAACATGTCGGTCATGCCGGCGACAGCGGTTTCCGATTGCCCGACACCGACGGTTTCGACCAGGACGACGTCGAAGCCGGCCGCCTCGACCAGCGCCATGGCCTCGCGCGTGCGCCTGGCGACGCCGCCGAGCGTCCCGCCG
>JAYNJY010000381.1:0-2507 GCA_038110665.1 Rhodospirillaceae bacterium
CAACGCCAAGGAAGGCGGCGGGCTGATCCCGACGCTGTTGTTTGGCATTCCCGGCTCTGGCTCGATGGCGGTGTTTCTTGGAGGCATGGTGCTGATCGGGCTCGAGCCCGGCCCGGCGATGGTCGAGGGCAAGCTGAACCTGACCTATGTCATCATCTGGTCGCTGGCGCTCGCCAACGTACTGGGCGCGGGCGCGTGCCTGTTTCTGTCGAAATACGTAGCGATGCTCACGACGATCCGCTACGCGTTCCTCGCGCCGTTCATGATCATGGTGATATGCTTCGCGGCTGGCCGCGGCCGGCCTTCCTGATCGGCTTCGTGCTCGCCGACCAGTCCGAAACCTATCTCTACCAGGCAGTTCAGTTCTACGACTGGGACTTCCTCTATCGGACCGGCGTCCTCATCATTTTAGCGATAACGATCGTTTCCGCCTGGATGGGCGCCCGCAACGTGCCGACCGGAGAAAGCGACGCGGCCGAGGTGGCCCACTCGCGCGTACAGAACATGCGCCCGCAGGCTTGGTTCGTGACGTTGGTGTTTGCCTTCCTCGCTTGGGCTTTGGTCGACGGACTGACGCAATCGTTCCTCGGTGGCATCTACACCATCGGCATCGCCGCGCTGTCGCTGCCGTTTGCGGCTCGCCTAATGTACTTGACCTGGTCAAACAATACCGCCCATGCGGTCAATTTCGACCTCGAGGTCGAGGGCGATCACCTGCAGAGCGGCGACACGCCGCCGCTGCTCCATTATCTGATGTGGCTGGCGGCCTTCCTAGCCGCGATCATGCTGATCGGGTTCTGGCTAGCAATCGTCGGCTTCTTCGTGATCTTCCTGCGCGTAAAGACTGACGCCTCGTGGCTGCGCATCACGATCATGACCGCCTGCGGCGTCGGGTTCATCTCGGCGCTCGCCTGGATCATGGTCCTGGACTTCCCCGGCGGATTGCTGCAGGAGGCCTTGGTTCTTCCCTGGCCGATAGGTTAAGGGTTAGCGCCTAAACATCGATCCGTTCTGGCATCGTCAGGAACGCCTCCATTGCGTGCCAGAAGCGCGCGCGGTTTAGGCCCAGCGGCGTGACATGCGCCTGTCCTGCGAAAATGGCGAACTGCTTGTCCATGTTGGGCAGCTTCTCGAAGAAGGCGAGAAGGTCCTTTAGTGTCGCCACACCGTCGTGCTCGCCACGGACGATCATCACCGGGCAGGCGATCTTCTCTGGATCGACAACTGGCAGGTTTGCGCACATGTCGAGATAGGTGCCGGTCGGCACCGTGTTGCCGTATTGAAGCTCCGTCTCCGCGAGCGCGACCGCGACTTCCGGCTCGGACGTGCCAGGCTTGTCGCGGGTAAAGATGGATTCGAAAAACGCGTGGTCGACGACGCGCGTGTTGTGGGCGCGGAAATAATCGAGATTTTGGGCGCGTTTGATGAGGGTCGGCGCGTCCTTGCCGGTCCAGACGAACGCGTCAAGGACCAGCCGCGTCACCGCAGCGGGACAAGCCTGGGCGAAGGCGGCTGCCCGCAACGCACCCGACGACGAGCCGTAGAACATGGCGGACGTCGCACCTGTCTCGCGCGTGACGATCTCGAAGCCGGCCTTCAGGTCTTCGACGCCACTCGCGATGTCGGACCAGCCTTTGGTCCTCGACGAGCGGCCGTAGCCTTCGTGGTCAAGTGTCCAGACGTCGAAGCCTGAAGCCGCGAACCGGTCCATCAGCGAATAGTCTTCGCGTCCTGGCACCTGCAGGTCGAAGCCGGTGGGTCCCGAGAACGAGGAGCCGTGCACCAGGAACAGCACGCCGCGCGGCGATCCCGATACCTGGCGTTTCCGAGACATGAACAGATCGACGTCGCCATACTCGGCGGTCTTACTTGCCCAGTAGTCGTCGGCTTTTATCTCGCTCATCCTGTTCTCCCTCAGACGTGAAAGGG
Source organism: Rhodospirillaceae bacterium (assembly GCA_038110665.1). GTDB lineage: Bacteria > Pseudomonadota > Alphaproteobacteria > Rhodospirillales > Casp-alpha2 > TMED8. The sequence continues at coordinate 1,930 of JAYNJY010000381.1, forward strand.
CGGGCGCCTAGTGAGCGCCCGCCCTTGTTTCTTGGGTCAGCCGCCGCCTTATTGCAGCGGCGAGAACGGCGTCGTGAAGCAGATCTTGTTTGCCTGGATCTGCAGTGTCTCGCGCCGGCCCTTCGGCGGCCAGAGCCCCTTGGCGGCCGCTTCCTTGCGCACTTCCGCGCGGTGTTCGAGGCTTTCGTATCCCCAGATATGGACGAACTTGTTCAGCCCGCCGAGATCGGTGTGCATCGCCATTACCAGCGGCGACATCTCGATGCGCTTGGGAATCGCCTTTTCCCAGTTCTTGTAGAGCTCGCCTATCATGCCGGGGATTAGCGTGTATTCGCGCCACTCGAAAATCGGTCCGACCTTGTTCTTCGGGAACTCCGGTGTGAACGGCGATGGAACGAAAATTTCTGACTGCATGTGTTCCTGCAGATGGCCCACCTTGGGCGGCCACGCGTATTTCTTGTTCTTTACCGACGTCGCCCTCTTCTTTTCGCGGTCCAGTCCGTCCTTGTATGGCCATATGTGAATGACCTCGTTGAGCGGCCCGATCTCCGTATGGAAGAAAGCGGCGATGCGCGAGA
>JAYNJY010000382.1:0-2453 GCA_038110665.1 Rhodospirillaceae bacterium
GTCAGCCGCACACCGGTGCGCGAAGCCTTCCGTCAGTTGCAGGCCGACGGCCTGCTGACCATGGAACCTTGGCGCGGCGTCGTCGTCGCCAAGCTCGACCAGCAGCAACTGGTCGAGCTTTACGCCATGCGCGGCGTACTCGAGGGCGCCGCCGCCGCTTTGGCCGCGCGCCATGCGGCGCCCTCGCAGATCGCGGCACTGAAGGACATTCTCGAAGCTTCGGCAAAGGAGACCGACGCCGGCAGGCTTGCCGAGCTGAACCGCCAATTCCACGAGGGGCTCTACGCCGCCGCGCACAACCACTATCTCTTGAAGGCGCTGCATGCGCTGGGCGATTCCATGGCGCTCTTGCCGAGCACGACGTACGCCCTCGCCGGCCGGCCGGCCTCGGCCCAGGCCGAGCACGAGCGCCTGCTCGCCGCCATCGAGGCCGGCGACGCGACCGAGGCCGAGGCGCGCGCCCGCAGCCACATCCGCGAGGCCGAGCGCGCGCGGTTGAAAGTCGTGCTCGAATGGGATCGTATGAAGACCGAAAACACGGGAGGAAATCCATGAGCTACATTCCAGGCGCCGGCGACGACTGGCAGCATGTTTCGGCCAAGGAAGCGGGCTTCGACGAAGGCCGGCTCGACGCCGCCGTCCGGTTCGCACTCGCCCACGAGACCGGCTGGCCGTGCGATCTCGACGATGCCGGCAAGGTGCCCGGCCTGACCGAGATCGAGCCCGAGCCCTGGAACAAGCCCCTGGGACCGTTCAAGCCGCGCGGCGGCCCCGCCGGCATCGTCGTACGCGGCGGCAAGATCGCCGCGACCTGGGGCGATCCCGGCCGCGTCGACATGACGTTCTCCATCGCCAAGAGCTACTTCTCCATTCTCGCCGGCATCGCCGTCGCCGACGGCCTGATCGCAGGCGTCGACGCACCCGTGGCCGACACGGTCAAGACCGGCGAATTCTCGTCCGAACACAACCGCAAGATCACCTGGCGACACCTGCTGCACCAGACCAGCGAATGGCAGGGAACGCTGTTCGACAAGCCCGACCAGGTCGACCATTTCCGCGAGGTCGGCGCCGGCTCAGACAACAGCCGCAAGGGCCAGTTGCGCGAGCTGCGCGAGCCGGGCGGCTTCTGGGAATACAACGACGTCCGCGTCAACGTATTCGGCCTGGCACTGCTGCACGCCTTCAAACGCCCGCTGCCGGAGGTGCTGAAGGAACGCGTTATGGAGCGGATCGGCGCGAGCGACACCTGGTCATGGCATCCTTATGTCAACGCCGAGGTCGAGATCGACGGCAAACGCATGTTCTCTGTGCCGGGCGGCACGCACTGGGGCGGCGGCATCCACATCTCGAGCTACGACCACGCCCGCTTCGGCCTGCTGGTGCATCGCGACGGCAAGTGGGGCTCGAAGCACATCCTGCCCGACGGCTGGTGCGCACAGCTCCGCAGCCCCTGCCCGATCCGCGACAATTACGGCTATCTGTGGTGGCTCAACGCGCATGGCAGCCATTGGCCGGGCGTGCCCGAGAGTTCCTATGCCGCCGTCGGCGCCGGCACCAATATCGTCTGGATCGCGCCCGACCAGGACATGGTCGTGGTCGCGCGCTGGGTCGACAACGACAGCCTGCCCGAATTGCTCGGCGGTTTCGTCGGCGCGCTCGCCTAAACGTTCGCCGTATTGGCCGAGGCCTGGCGCTCGCCGGCTTCGGGCGCGTTCAACGTTCACCCCGCCGGCAGATGCACGGTGACATGGGTGCCCTTGCCGAGTTCGCTTTCGATCTCGATGCGGCCGTCATGCATCTCGGCCAGCGTCTTGGCGAGGTAGAGCCCGCGCCCGGTGCCTTCGTGGGTCAGCGTCGGTGCCGAGCGCACCTGTTCGAACGGCGCCATCACCCGCTCCAGGTTTTCCTCGGCGATGCCGACACCCGTATCGGAAACCCGGATCACCATGCCGCCGTCACCGTCGATGAAAGCGGCGACCTTCACTTGGCCGGCGGCCGGCGTGAACTTGATCGCATTGGACAGCAGGTTGAGCACGATCTGCTTGAGGCGGAGTTCGTCGGCCAATAGCTCCGGCAGGTCGTGATCGAACTCGACGGCGATAGTGACGCCGGCGGCGTCGGCACGGTCGCGCATAATGGTCAGGCAGTTGACCAGCAGTCCGCCGATATCGACCGGCGCGTCGAAGATCTCGAGTTCGCCGGCCTCGATCTTGGAGATGTCGAGGATGTCGCTGATCAGCCCGAGCAGATGGTTGCCGGCGGTGTTGATGTCGTGCGCGTATTCGCGGTAGCTGTCGCGCCCCAAGGGCCCGAACATCTCGTTCATCAGGATCTGCGAGAAACCGATGACGCAATTCAGCGGCGTGCGCAGCTCGTGCGATATGTGCGCGAGAAACTCGCTCTTGGCGCGGTTGGCCAGTTCCGCCGCCTCCTTGGCATGCACGAGCGAGAGC
>JAYNJY010000383.1:0-2446 GCA_038110665.1 Rhodospirillaceae bacterium
ACATGTTCCGCAAGGTCGACGTGCCGGTGTTCGGCATCGTCGAGAACATGAGCTACTTCACCTGCCCGCATTGCGGCGAGCGCTCGGAGATCTTCGCCCACGGCGGCGCCAAGGCCGAGGCCGAGCGCCTGGGCTGCGACTTCCTGGGCGAAATTCCGCTCGACATTGAGATCCGCTCGACCTCCGACGGCGGCCACCCGATCGTCGTTTCCCAGCCCGACGGCCCGCACGCCAAGAGCTACAAGGGGATCGCCGAAACGGTCTGGTCGAAGATCGAACAGACGCTGTCCACCCGCGCCGCCGAGGCGCCGCGCATCGTCATTCAATAGGCGTCCTGGCCGGGTCGCGGCGGCGATTCGTTAACAAACACCTAACTCCTTGGTTCCAAAGCGTTTTTCGCCTACCATGGCGTCCGATGCGATGCCTCCGAATACTCGGGCTGGCTATCTCGGGGGTGCTGATTCTGGTGCCGCCGGTCGTGGCGTTGCGCGTCCTGCCGGCCATCGCCCAGGAGGTCAAGCCGCTGCCGGTGGCGGCCTGCAACCAGGTCCGTGCGCCGCTCGAGGACGGGCTGCCGGTGGGTCCCGGTTTCCGCCGCATGTAGTTCGAGTTCCCGCCCAACGAAATGGGCCTGAAGGGCCGTATCTGCCGATTGCTGACGGTCGGTTCCGGGGCGCATTTCGAGGGTCCGCAGATTCGTACGCTTGTCAACATGCACGCCCACATCAAGGCGGCGCTGACGCTGGCCGGCTGGCGCGAAACGAAGGAGACCCGCACCTTCACCGAACGCTCCGTCGCCGGCCGCGACGTCTTCGCGCTGTATAAGGACAACGCGATCTACGTCTCGACGACGCTGATCGGCATGACGCCCGGCTACGCACCGGGCACCGAGGTGAAGAAAAACGACAAGATCTACCGGGGCGCGCTCAATCCTTATGAGCGGGAGTGGTGGATCGCGGTCGACTGCTTTCATCTTTAGTTAGCCCCTCAAGCGCCAGGCGACGCGCAAGCACGTCGAACGGAGGGAGAGGCTTGGCGCATCAATCACAATCGCTGGTCGTAAAGCCGACGGGCCAAAGGCCCGTGGGCAATGCGCCGTGCTCTATCCACAAGCCCTCCAATCCTTCCCCTCCGTTCGAGGAGCGCAGCGACGAGCCTGGCGCGACTGAGCGCCGGCGCGTTAGCGCCGAAAGCCACGCGAGCGGCGCGAGCGCCCGGCGCTTGAGGGGCAGACAATAAAAGCCGGGCCCCGCGCCCGGTAAGACGCTGGTAGCTCCCCGCTCCTATTTCCCCCCGAACATCTTCTGCAGGTTGTCCAGCCCGGCCTGGCAGATCCCCTGGACGATCTCCATGACGTCGCCTTCCGGCGCGCCCATGGCCTGGAATTCGCCCGACCATTCGACGTTGCAGTTGTCGCCTTCGCCGGTGACCTTGATGGTCGCCTTGTAGTTGGCGATCGGCAGCGGCCTGTCGGTGATCGAATAGGTTTAGGTGCGCGAGTTGTCGTCGACCTTCTCCAGCTTTTCGATGATTGTGCCACCGCCGGCGATGCTGAGCCGGCGCTGCTGGCCCTCGGCCTCCAGCTCGCTCTTTTCCACCGCCGGGTGCCAGTCCGGCAGGGCGTTGAAACCGCCGATCAGCTTCCAGACTTCGTCGGCGGACACGTTGAGGTCCGTGTTGAGGGAAATCTTGGGCATGACGTCCTCCTGGTTTCAGGGCGCCGTTTCGTCCGGCGCATGGAGGCAGTCTAACGCATCCGCGCGTAAACGACGAAACTGAAAGCCGGACCGCCGGCGCGCTCGGATCCGTGCGGCTCGCGGCTGACCTCGCGCCATTCGCTGGCCGGCAGTTCCGGGAAGAAGGCGTCACCCGGGAAGTCGCCGGCGATCTCAGTCAGGTAGACGCAGTCGGCCGCCGCCAGCGCCTGGGCGTAGATCTCGGCGCCGCCGATGACGAAAACCTCTTCCGATCCGTCGATCTCTGCGATCGCGCCGGCCTTGCGGAGCGCGGCGTCGACGTCGTGCACCGCATCCGCGTCCGGCGGCGCGAAGTCGCGGTTGCGGGTGACGACGATGTTGGCCCGGCCGGGCAGCGCGGCGCCAATGGACTCGTAGGTCTTGCGCCCCATAATCACCGGCGCGCCCATGGTCACGCGCTTGAAGTACTTGAGGTCGGCGGAGATGTGCCAGGGCATGCCGCCGTCGAGGCCGATGGCGCCGTTCTCCGCCGCGGCGGCGATCAGGGCGACGCGCGCCGACATGGCTAGACCGCGATCGGCGCCGCGATGTGCGGGTGCGATTCGTAGCCGACCAGTTCGAAGTCCTCGAAGCGGAAGGCGAACAGGTCGTCGACGTCGGGGTTGATCCGCATGGTCGGCAGCGCCAGGGGCGTGCGCGTCATCTGCAGGTCCGCTTGGTCGAGGTGGTTGGCGTAGAGATGCGCGTCG
>JAYNJY010000384.1:0-2440 GCA_038110665.1 Rhodospirillaceae bacterium
ATGCTGCCGAGAAGGCGACCTGGATGGCGCTCGAGGCGATCCAGTGCCTGGGCGGTAACGGCTACATCAACGAATATCCGACCGGCCGGCTGCTGCGCGACGCCAAACTCTACGAGATCGGCGCCGGCACTTCGGAAATCCGCCGTTGGCTGATCGGCCGCGAGCTGTTCGAGGAGACGAACTGACCGATGCCCGCTGAAGGCCACCTCTTCATCGACCAGTTCGGCACCACGCCGACGCACCTGCGTCCACCCGCGGCCCCCTGGTGGAAGGCGGGGCCGCGCGGCCGCATGGAGCTCTGGCGGGTCTTCTGGGTTTGTTTCGTGTTCGGCCACGGTGTCATCATCGGTATCGGTGGTGGGTTGATGGTCTTTGCCATGGTGCTCGGCTTCGCCTTCGGCCCAGGCTCGCTCGACGCTGGCTTTGCCGGTCTCGCCAGCGGCGGCGCGATCCTCGCGCTGACGCATGTGGCGTTTGTCGCTTGGTGTTTGGTCAGTGTCTGGCGCTGCGCCGGAAACTGCATCGACAGGCGGTGGGGCTATTGGGCGCGGGGCTTCATGGTCGCTTACACGGCTGTGATCGTGCTGCCGGTGGCCTCGTGGCTCATGGAACGGAGCGGCTGAAATGAGCAGTGACGCCAAAGTGCGCACGACTTTGCGTGACCCGATGGCGCTCGAGCCGCGTATCGGCGCGAGTTATCCCGAAGCCTTTGCGGAAATCTGCCGCCGGCGCGAGAAGCGCGCGCTCGGCAACGCCGTCGGCCTCAACCATTTCGGCGTCAACCTGGTTCATTTGCCGCCGGGGCAGGCGACCTCGCAACGCCACTGGCACGAGCAAGAGGACGAGTTCGTCTACGTGCTGGAGGGCGAGGTCGTACTCGTTACGGATGCTGGCGAGGAAACTCTATCCGTCGGCATGGCCGCGGGGTTTCCGGCCAGTGCCGCCAACGGCCATTGCATCGTCAACAAGTCCGCCGCGGTCGCCGTGTTGCTCGAGGTCGGCACCCGCACCACCGGCGAGACTGTGCATTACCCGGATATCGACCTGCACGGGCGCGGCACGCCCGGCGGCGGGTTCAGTTTCACCCACAAGGATGGCCGTCCCTACGGCGATTGAGGTTCGAGGAGAAAGAACATGTTGGATGATCCCATTGTCATCGTCGGCGCCGCCCGCACGCCCATGGGCGGTTTCCAGGGCTCGCTATCGCCGTTGAGCGCGCCGGAACTCGGCGGCCATGCCATCAAGGCGGCGCTCGAACGCGCCGGCGTGCCGGCCGAGGACGTGCAGGACCTGATCATGGGGCTCTGCCTGTTCGCCGGCGTCAAACAGGCGCCCGCGCGCCAGGCCGCGCACAATGCGGGCATTCCCTGGTACGCCGGTGCCACCACCATTTCCAAGATGTGCGGCTCGGCCATGAAGGCGACCATGCTGGCGCACGACAACATCCTTGCCGGCTCGCACGACGTCATGATCGCCGGCGGTATGGAGAGTATGACCAATGCGCCGTATCTGCTGCCGCGCGCGCGTGCCGGCTACCGCCTTGGCCACGGCGACAAGGCCATGGACCACATGTTCCTGGACGGGCTCGAGGACGCCTACGACGAGGGCCGCCTAATGGGAACCTACGCCGAGGAGTGCGCCGAGCACTACCAGTTTACGCGCGAGGCACAGGACGCCTTCGCCATCGAGTCCTTGACCCGCGCCAAGCGTGCGGTCGAGGACGGCACCTTCGCGCCGGAGGTCGTTCCGGTTACGGTCACGACCCGCAAGGGCCAAACCGTTGTCGATAGCGACGAGCAACCCTTCAACGCCAACATCGACAAGATTCCGACGCTGAAGCCGGCTTTCCGCAAGGACGGCACGGTGACGCCGGCGAATTCTTCGTCGATCTCCGACGGCGCCGCCGCGCTGGTGCTGATGAAGCGTTCGGAGGCGGAGAAGCGCGGTCTGCAGCCGATCGCCGTGATTCACGCCCACGCCACCCACGCGCAGGAACCGAACTGGTTCACAACCGCACCCATCGGCTCGATCGAGAAGGCGCTGGCCAAGACCGGCTGGACGACCGCCGACGTCGACCTCTACGAGATCAACGAGGCTTTCGCCGTCGTCACCATGGCGGCCATGCGCGACCTCGACTTGCCGCACGACAAGGTCAACGTGCATGGTGGCGCCTGCGCACTGGGCCATCCGGTCGGCGCATCCGGCGCGCGCATTATCGTCACGCTCCTGAACGCGCTGCAGAAATACGATCTCCGCAAGGGTGTCGCCTCTCTCTGCATTGGCGGCGGCGAGGCCACCGCCATCGCCGTGGAGCGCGTCAACTGATGACGACCCGTCAATTGATTTCGTCCGGCTCCGACATGGAGCGCCGCTTCGGCTACTCGCGCGCCGTCGTCGACGGCGAGTGGGTGTTCGTCTCCGGCACCACCGGTTTCGACTA
>JAYNJY010000385.1:0-2439 GCA_038110665.1 Rhodospirillaceae bacterium
GCGCGGTGCCGCTCACCGCCTGCGCCAGCGGACGCCGACCCCGGACGTCGGCGAGCGCCGCCGGCAACCCGGCGGCGGCGACGGTCAGGTGGCCGAGGCCGAACACGCCGACCCAGGCGGCGGTCTGCAGCACCAGCTCGTTCGCGACCCAGACCGTGCCGATCAGGTTCCACGGGAAGCCGGTGAAGAGCTGGCCGCGCAGCCATTCAGCCAGCGTCCAGAACGCGGCCAGCGCCAGCGCGCGGGCCCAGCGCCGAAGCCCGAGCGCGAGCCCGAGCTCATTGGCGGCGGTGACCGCGAGCGCCGGAAACAGCGCCATGCCGGCGGCGAGGCCGGCGACGGCGAAGGGCGCCAACCAGCCGTAGAGCTGGGCCTCGACCAGGAAGGCGTTGGCGACCCAGTAGAAGCCGATGGCGAAATGGCCGAAGCCGAACAGCCAGCCGATGGCGAAGGCGCCCTGCCAGCGCGGCCGTTCGCAGAGCCAGGCGAGACCGGTGAACGCCGGCACCAGGGCGATGACGATGCCGAACGGCGGCATCGCGGCGGCGCCGAGGATCCCGAGGCCGACCGCCGTCGACGACGCGCGCCAGCCGGTGAACGCCGTGATTTCCCGGGCCAGGCGCACGAACACGCCGTCGGCCTCCTGGTCCGCCGGAGACGCCGGCGCCATGTCAGAGGGTTTCCCGGTGGGCTTCGTCGAGGGCGCGGGTGCGCACGCGCAAGCGGTGCACGCGGCGCGGGTCGGCGTCGAGCACTTCGAACTCGACGCCCGACGGATGCACCACCAGCTCGCCGCGGATCGGCACGCGGCCGGCGAGCGAGAACACCAGGCCGCCCAAGGTATCGATGTCCTCGCGCTCGTCCTCGGTGACGAAGGTGCCGATCGCCTCCTCCAGGGTCTCGATCCAGACCCGCGCGTCGGCGATGTAGGCGCCGTCCTTCTCGGCCTCAAGAATCGGTTCGTCGTTCTGGTCGTGCTCGTCGTTAATCTCGCCGACGATCTCCTCGACCAAGTCTTCGATGGTGACCAGGCCGTCGACGCCACCGAACTCGTCGACCACCAGCGCCAGGTGCGCGCGCTTGACGCGCATCTCGAGCAGCAGCTCCAGCACCTGCATGGAGGGCGCCACGAACAGCACCTTGCGCAGGATCTTCTCGGGCGAGAACTCGGCGTCGGCGCCGCGCCAGGCAAGCATGTCCTTGGCGTGGATGAAGCCGATGGCGTCGTCCAGGGTCTCGCGGTAGACCGGCAGGCGCGAGTGGCCGGCCTCGGTCACCAGCTTGATCACCTCGGCCAGGCTCGCGGTGTTCTCGACGGCGACGATGTCGGCGCGCGGCACCATGACGTCGTAGATGGTGCGGCCGCGCACTTCCAGGATGTTGGCGAGTAGGCGGCGCTCGTCCGGGGTGATCGGCGCGCCGATGTCGGCGCGCTCCTCGATGAATTCCTCGAGCGCCTCGCGCACGGTGGCTTCGCCGCCACGCCGCCTGAGCCCGCGGAACCAGTCGAGCAGGCTGGTGCCGTCGCGCTGGTCTTCCTGGGTTTCCGCGGTCGGACTTGGGGCCGGTTGTTCGCTCATGTCAGCTATCGCCGTTCAGCCGTGCGCGGAGGCATAGGGATCGGCCACGCCGAGCCCCGCCAGTGCTGCCGTTTCCAGTTCTTCCATGACCGCCGCGTCCTGGTCGTCCAAGTGGTCGTAGCCGAGCAGGTGCAGCATACCATGCACGCAGAGATGGCGGAAATGATCGGCCGGCGCCAGCGCCTGGGCGTCGGCTTCGCGGCCGAGCTGACCGAGTGCGATGGCGACGTCGCCGAGCGGCACCGGCTGGCCCGCGGGCACCGCCGCGAGCTCGTCCGCGTCGATGCCCGGGAACGACAGCACGTTGGTCGGCCCCTTCTTGCCGCGGTATTGCGCGTTCAAAGCCGCGACCTCGTCGTCGCCGGCGAGCAGCACCGAGACTTCCGCGTCGCGGCCCTTGAGGCGCCGCGCGAAGGCGGTGTCGGCGGCGCGCCAGGCGGCCGTCACGGCACGCCGGCAGGTTGCCGCCGGGCGCGGTATCAGCGCGCGCCAGCCGGCGTCGGCGATGCGCACGTCGACGGTGAGTTCGCCCGCCTCAGTGGGTTTCCGGGTCTTCGTCATCGTCCAGGGCCTGGTCGGTCTGGTAGCGTTCGCCGGTGCGGCGCCGGCTGTCCATGCGGTCGTAGGCTTCGACGATACGCCCGACCAGCGGATGGCGGACGACGTCGCATTGATCGAAGTTGACGACGCGGAGCCCGTCGACGTCGCCGAGCACGTCGAGCGCGTCGCGCAAACCGGAGCGCACGCCGCGCGGCAAGTCGACCTGGCTCAAGTCGCCGGTGATGACCATGCGCGAATGCTCGCCCAGGCGGGTCAGGAACATCTTCATCTGCACGGCGGTGGTGTTCTGCGCCTCGTC
>JAYNJY010000386.1:0-2418 GCA_038110665.1 Rhodospirillaceae bacterium
GTCGCGGTGCGTGTCCATGCACTGCCAGAAGCCGTCATGCTTGTAGAGCGCCATTTGGCCTTCGGCGGCAAGCGCCTTCATCGGCTCCAGTTCGAGCACCAGGTTCTCATCGTTGGAGAGATGGTCGAAGATCTCGCGCTTGCAGACGAAGAAGCCGCCCGAGATGCGTCCGCCGGTCGCCTGCGGCTTTTCGTTGAACTCGGTGACGGTGCCGTCGTCGGCGGATTCGATCTCGCCGAAGCGGCCGGGCGGGCGCACGCCCGAGACGGTCATGATCTTGCCGTGCGCGCGGTGGAACGAGAGGAGCGCATCGAGGTCGATGTCGCTGACGCCGTCGCCGTAGGTGAGCATGAACTCGGTGTCGTCGCCGATGTATTTTTTGATGCGGCCGACACGCCCGCCGGTCATGGTGGCGGGCCCCGTGTCGGCGAGTGTGATGCGCCAGCCGGTCTCGTCGTGGTCGCCGTGGTGCTCGATCTGGCGCGTCGCGCCGAGGGTCAGGGTGACGTCGTTGGTGAACGCCTCGTAGTTGAGGAAGAACTCCTTGATGACGTGGCCCAAGTGCCCGAGGCAGAGCACGAAATCGGTGTGCCCGCCGGCGGCGTAGCTCTTCATGATGTGCCACAGGATCGGCCGGCCGCCGATCGGCAGCATCGGCTTCGGCGTGCTCTCGGAAACGTCGCGGATGCGCGTTCCCTGTCCGCCACAAAGGATTACGGTTTTCATGATCTCAGTCCATCCGGTCCGGTCGCGATTGTTTCGGCGCGAGACGCCGTTAGCTTAAACCCAATTCGGGCACGGCGCAGTCCTCGAGCCCGTCGATGGCGGCGCGGCCCATGGCCAGGATCGCCTCCTCCGAACTGCCGCCGATGTGCGGCAGCGCCAGCATGCGCGGATGCGCGGCCAGGCCCAAATCCGTGGGCGGTTCGTCGGCGAAGACGTCGAAGGCGCTGCCGGCAAGGCGCTCTTGGTCGAGCGCCGCCTTCAGCGCCGCCTCGTCGACCAGGCCGCCGCGCGCCAGGTTGAGCAACAGCGCATCGGGCTTCATCAGCCGGAGGCGCCTGGCGTCGATGATGCCGCGCGTGGTTTCGTCCAACGGCAGGTGCAGGGTGACGATGTCGGCGGCGCAGAGCAGGTCGTCGAGGCCGACCGGCTCGATGCCGTGCGCGGCGTAGAAATCCGGAAAATCGAGGATGTCGTGCGCCAGCACGCGGCAATCGAAGGCGCCGAGCAGCTTGGCCAGGTCCTTGCCGACATGGCCGCAGCCGACGATGCCGACGGTGCGGCCCGAAAGCTCGCGACCCTTGATCTGCTGCCACTTGCCGGCGCGCACGTCGGCGTTGGCGGCCGGCACGTGACGCAGCAACGCGATCATGCAGGCGATGGCGAGCTCGGAGACGGCGCGGCGGTTGACGCCCTTGCGCCAGCCGAACTTGACGCCATGCGCGCGCATGGCGGCGATGTCGATCATGTCGATGCCGACGCCGTATTTGGAAACCACCTTCAACTCGGGCAGTGCGCCGAACAGTTTGGCGTCGAGGCGCTCGAGCGCGGTGATGGCATGGCTGTGGCCCTTGAGGAATTGCACGAGTCCGTCGCCGGCGAGCGAGAGGCCGGCGTCGTTGAAGGTGATGGCGGCATCGGGATAGCGCGCTTCCAGTTCGCCGCGCAGCACCGGATGGCGCGAGAACGAACGCGAGGTGACGGCGATCCTCATGGCGCCGCCGACAGGTCCCATTGCCGTTGCCATTCGGCGTCGGCGCAGTAGATGCGGTAGACCAGCTCCATGGTCCTGTAGGCTTCGTCGACGGAACCGTTGAGGATGGCGCCGCCGTTGCCGACGGCGTCGGCGAACTCGGCGACCTCCGCCGCCCACGAAGGATCCTCGGCGTAGCGCTTGGTCTCCTCCCGGGGCTCGCTGCTCTCATCGTGCGAGGCTTGCGCGATGGTCAGGGTTTCGTCGCCGTAGCTTTTCGATCCGGACAGGATTCCGGCCAGCGTCAGCGAACCGCCCGAAAGCGTGATGTGCAGGTTGAAGCGATGGCGCCACGACGTCGCCGAGGAATGCAGCATGGCGACGCAGCCGTCGGCGGTGCGCAGCAGCGCGTAGGCGTTGTCCTCGACGTCCTTCTGCCAGAACCGGTTGGAGACGAAGCTGTGCACGTCGGTGAACTCGCCGGCGAACAGCCGCAGCAGATCGACCATGTGGATGCCTTGGTCGAGCAGGATACCGCCGCCGGCCTTCTCGCGGCTGGTGCGCCAGGTCGTCTGGCCCCAGGAGATCAGCTTGGACTTGCCGTAGGTGCCCTGCAGGTTGATGACCTCGCCGAGTTAGCCCGACTGGACGATACGGAGCGCGTATTGCACCGAGTCGTGGTAGCGGTGGTTGAAACCGTACTTCAGCACCTGGCCGGGGCG
>JAYNJY010000387.1:0-2414 GCA_038110665.1 Rhodospirillaceae bacterium
GATCGCGGTATCGGCGCCGCGTTCGGTAGCCTCGCGCGATCACGGCGCGGAGCGGCCCGTCGTCGACCGCGCGAGGCCGCGCCGTCACCAGCAGCGGCGGCGCCGTCAGCGTGTCGTCATCGGCCGGCACGGCGATGCCGAGCACGTCGGCGCCGGCGCGGAGCCGGGCCAAATGCCGCGCCACGCGCCAGACCCGTCCGTCGCGCACGGCCACGGTCTCGAACAGGCCATCGCCGAGCAGGAAGCCGCGGTCGGCCGCGTCGATTCGGGCCAGGTCGTCGGTCCAGGCGCCGTTCAGCCAGTCGCTCATGCGGCGAGACCGTGGTGGCGCCACGACGGATCGAGCGCGCTCAGCAGCGCCGCCACCTTGTCCAGGCTTTCGGCGTATTCGGCCGCCGGGTCGGAATCGGCGACGATACCGCCGCCGGCCTGCACCACCACCGCGTCGCCGTCGATCACCAGGGTGCGGATGACGATCGAGCTGTCCATGGCGCCGTCGAAACCGATCCAGGCGACGCTGCCGCAATAGGGGCCCCGCCACGCCGGCTCCAGCTCACGGATGACCTCCATGGCGCGAACCTTGGGCGCGCCGGTGATCGAGCCGCCCGGAAAGATCGCGCGCAGCAGGTCGACCGGGCCGAGGCCCGGGTTGAGGCGGCCCTCGATCTCCGAGACCAGGTGATGCACACTAGCGAAGCTCTCCAGGCCGAACAGTTCGTTCACCCGGACGCTGCCGATACGGCAGGCGCGCGCCAGGTCGTTGCGCATCAGATCGACGATCATCAGGTTCTCGGCCCGGTCCTTGACGCTGGCCGTGAGTACGGCGGCGAGGCGGGCGTCCTCGGCGGCGCCGGCGCCGCGCGGGCGCGTGCCCTTGATCGGCCGGGTGAAGACGCGGCCGGCGTTGTCGAGACGCAGGAACATCTCCGGCGAGGCGGAGGCGACGACGACGACGACACCGCAGTCGAGATAGGCGCCGTAGGGGTTGGGCGAGACCGAGCACGCGCGGCGATAGAGCATCCAGGGCGAGAGCCCGGCCGGCATGCGGCCGAGAAAACGCTGGGTGACGTTGGCCTGCAGGATGTCGCCGGCGTGGATGTATTCGACCGTCCGCGCCACCATGGCCTCGTAGCATTGGCGCGACACCTCGGCGCGCCAACTGCCGGCCGTGGCCCATTGCAGGGGTGCCAGCGGCGGTGCCTCGGCGATCCTTGCGCACAACGCCGCCAGCCATGCCGCCGCCGGGCGCGCGACGTCGAAGGCGGCCGCCGGCAGATCGAGCGCGACCGCCCAGGCGAGGCGCCGTTCGTGATCGAAGGCGAGCAGCGTGTCGTAGATGCCGAAGCGCATCTCCGGCAGCGCCACGCCGGCCGCCGCAGGTTCCGGCAGGCGCTCCAGGTGACGGCCGGCCTCGTAGGCGAGATAGCCGACGGCGCCGCCCTGGAACGGCGGCAGCTCCGGTACCGGCCGGAATGCGGCCCGACCGAGCGCTTCGGCCAGGCGGGCGAAGGGGTCGCCGGGATCATTGGCGGCATGTTCGAGGGTGACGACCGGGTCGATGGCGATGTAGCTGTAGCGGCCGCGCCCGCCCAGGTTGGCGGCGCTGTCCAGGAACGCCGCGCCGGGTTCGCCGGCGAAGGCCTGGAGCGCGCGCTCTGGTTCGATGTAGGGAAGCTGCCGGAGGATCGGTGCGAGAACGGGTGTCATGGCCTGCCGGCGCGCGGGCGACGCGACCGCCCGCCGCGCTAGAACCCCTCGCCGAGCACCCGGTCCGGCGGGGCGTGGCCGTCGACGAAGGTCTTGATGTTGATCAGCACTTTCTCGCCCATGTCGTTGCGGCCCTCGTGCGTGGCCGAACCCATGTGCGGCAGCAAAACGACGTTGTCGAGCGCCAGCAGCTTCGGGTTCACCGCCGGCTCGTGCTCGAACACGTCGAGGCCGGCGCCGGCGATCTCGCCCGCAACCAGGAGCCGCGTCAGCGCATTCTCGTCGATGACCTCGCCGCGCGACGTGTTGACGACGACGGCGTTCGGGCGCAGCAGCTTGAGCCGCCGGGCCGAGAGCAGGTGGTAGGTCGCCGGTGTGTGCGGGCAGTTGACGGAAATCATGTCCATGCGCGCCAGCATCTGGTCGAGGCTCTCCCAGTAGGTCGCCTCCAGTTCCTTCTCCGTTTCCTCGTGGACACGGTGACGGTTGTGGTAGTGGATCGAGATGCCGAACCCGCGCGCGCGGTGCGCCACGGCGGTGCCGATGCGGCCCATGCCGATAATGCCGAGGCGCTTGCCGTAGATGCGGTGGCCGAGCATGTGGGTCGGCGACCAGCCGCCCCAGCTGCCGGCGCGCAGCATCCGCTCGCCCTCGGTCAGGCGGCGCGGCACGGCGAGCAGCAGCGCCATGGTCATGTCGGCGGTGTC
>JAYNJY010000388.1:0-2400 GCA_038110665.1 Rhodospirillaceae bacterium
CCGACGGCAAAGAGCCAGACCGGCAAGGGCCTGATCTGGACCAAGCTGCACGGCACTCAGCCGCTCTACGACCGCAAGCTGACCGCCGACGAGGTCAGGGGCCGCATCGAACGCTACTGGGTGCCCTATCACGCCGCCGTCGCCGACGCCTACGGCGAACTGCACGGGCGCTTCGGGTGCGTCTATCACATCGATTGTCATTCCATGCGCGCCGAGGGCAACGCCTACGACCCGGACGGCGAGGTGGCGCGGCCCGACTTCGTCGTTTCCGACCACGACGGCAAATCCTGCGCGCCGGAGTTCATCGATCTCGTGGTCGCGCATCTCAGGGGCGGCGGCTACGACGTCAGCGTCAACGACCCTTACAAGGGCGCCGAACTGACCCGGCGTTATTCCGATCCCACCGAGGGCCGCCACAGCCTACAGATCGAGATCAACCGGCGCCTCTACATGAACGAGATGACCATCGAGAAATCGGCGGATTACGACAGCCTGAAAGATCACCTTTCGGGCCTGGCGAGAGCCGTTTGCGCCTACGCGAGGTCCAAGAGCCATGGCTGATCCGCGCGACATCCGCCGCGTCGCGGCCAAGGGCGATGCCTTCGCCATCGGCCAGGCCATGGGCCGGGCGGCTGCCGCCGACATCCGCGAGCGCTCCTTCGTCACCACCGAGTTCAAGGCGCTCAAGGCGCGCTGGCTGGGTAGCGACTACCTCGGCCGACTGGAAGCCGCGGCGCGCAATCATTATCCCGCGTTCGTGCGCGAGATCGAGGGTATCGCCGACGGCGCCGGCCTCGATTTCCCGTCCGTCTTCATGTGGAACTGTCGCGGCGACCTGCGCCTGCCGGAAGACGCCTCGGCGGCGGAACGGGCGCGGGCGGCGGAAGGCTGCACGACGATCATGATCCCGCCGGCCGGCGACGCGCCGGCGGTGATCGCGCACAACGAAGACGGCGCGCCGGAACTGCTCGGCCATTGTTTCTGGGTCGAGGCCGAGCCCGACGACGGGCCGGCGTTCCAGAGCTTCATGTATCCGGGCATGTTGCCGGGCCACACGCTCGGCCTCAACGCCGCCGGCATCGTCCAGACCATCAACAACATCCGCGTCCATGACCTGAAGCCCGGCATTCCGCGCCATGTCGTCTGCCGCGCCGTGCTTGCGGCGAGCACCATGGAGGATGCCTTGGCCGTACTCACCCGGCCCGACCGCGCCAGTGGCTTTCACCACAATCTCGGCTCGGCAAGGGAAGGGCGGCTTTGTTCGGTCGAGGCGCCGGCCTCCGGCTGCCGGGTGCGCGAGATCGCGGCGCCGTCTGCCCATGCGAACCACCTGATTGAACCGGAATTCGCGGGCCTCGCCCAGGAAGTGACCGGGTCGTCCCGCGACCGCCAGCAGAGCGCCGATGCCCTGGTTTCCGCGCAGCCGCCGAAATCGGCCGCAGACGCGGAGGGGATATTGTTCGAGCGCGAAACGCCGATCTACCGCGCCAACGATGCCGGCGACGACTATTCGCAGACCCTCTGCACCGGCGTCTTCGAACTCCACCGGGACCGGGTCGATTGGCGCCTGCATGCCTCGCCGGCAAACAGGAGCGCACTGGCCGGATCGCTCGGCGTTCACCAAGGCGCTTGAATTCGAACCACTTGGGGCTACATTCGGCCCGACCGGCCCCAACCGGCCGGTTTCATGTCTCAAGTCTCAAGGGTGAGGTGGCCGAGTGGTTGAAGGCACCAGTCTTGAAAACTGGCATACGTGAAAGCGTATCGTGGGTTCGAATCCCACCCTCACCGCCAAAACTAGCAATTGCCGCGTTGATATTTAACGATATTTACGCGGTGATTTTTTCTCTACCCATATTCACACCGTTATTTCAGCAGTGGGTAGCCCGCCCAAAATTAGTAAGGAAGATTGGCTGGCAGACAGTTTTCGCCCAAATTATATCGCGATCAGGCAAGAAGTAGCCGCACCCTGGGGTGCATAATATTTCAGAACCTTGGAAAACCTGCGCCACATTTGCTCGAAATCGCTATCCCTTCCATCTCGACAAGCCATCCAGGTCGGCACACGCTGGCATGTAGTATGATATACGGCACTTTGACCAGTTTTTCCGACAATCGCTGCTCAACCACCGAAAAGTCCGACATATCTCGAATATAAACAATCAGATAAGCCATTTCTTCAAAGCGACTTCCCGAGCTTTTGAGCAAGGCATCAATATTTTCCAAGACGCGGTCTGTTTGCCGAGCGACATCGCATGGAAACAAGATTTCCCCTTTGTTAGAAATACTTGCAGTACCTGAAATGTAATAGTGAGTGCGGTCCCCGTAGGTAACTTCAACCCCGCGCTCGAAACGAACGGCGTAATCACTTGTATCGTTCAGGTGTGACAAGGCCTTTAT
>JAYNJY010000389.1:0-2397 GCA_038110665.1 Rhodospirillaceae bacterium
TATGTTGATGGCGCCTTTGCTTGTCAACGGCGGCCTTTCGACCCCATTATCCAATCGGACAGGCTCCCTTTAGGGACTCCGAATAGGGGTTGTTGCGCGCCGCGTCGATGGAGTTGTGGGCATTAACCCTGAGATACGAAAGCTTCGAGACTCGAGTCATGCTAGACGGTCGCTGGGTGGCCGAGTCGTCGCGTGACAGCAAGTCCGATGCCATGGAGCTGGCGGTGAATTTCCTCGGCAAGGGCGACTGCGCCGGCGCCGCTCTATCGATCCGATCCGTCGAAAGAGATGGAGGAATACCAGCGCGTGCTGGCCAGGCTTTTGGTGCCGGGCGGGATTCTATCCGGCGCCGACGCGGCCGAGGCGCTCACGGTACGCGGCGCCCGCTTCGTCGAGCAGGGCGGCGCGTCGGGCCGGCGCGCCGCCATCGACGCCACCGTCAAGGCGCTGCCCGATCCGGCGCGCGGCGTCGTGTGCCTGACGGAGCTGACCAACACGTCGTTCGCCACCGAGCATCTCGACGACATTGTCGGCCAGCTCGACGTGGTGTTCGGCGCGCGCGTCATTGACGAGCTGTGCCGGCGCGTGTCGTCGCCCAAGGACCGGATAGTCAACGCCACCGGCGCCTTTCGCGCGACCCAGTCGTCGGCGCTGCCCGACGACATCAAGACCCGCGTCACCCAGCCTATCGACGGCGTTCTTGAACGCTATCTCGTCGACGAGAGCATCATCGACACGCTCGATAGCCCCGATTCCCACATTCGCGACCGCGCCGTGCGGCTGGTCAAATTCTGCGGCGCCGGCGTGCTGCCCGAGGGCAAGGCCCTCAACATGGCACGGAAGCGCGCCGTGCAGTTGCTGCGCCAGCCGCATTTCGACGAACACTTCGTCGAGGGCATCGGCGACGCCGTCGCGGCGGAACGGGCGCTGCGCGGCTTCCACAAGCTGCTGGTCAAGGCCGGCTTGGCCTGAACCGGCCCATAGCCGGGGTCGATTACGGCTTGAGCTTGTAGCCGATCGCGAACAGCCGGGTGCAGAGTGCCCAGAGCGCCGCGTTGACCGCCGCCATCACCGCCATGCCGAGCGCGAGGTCGGCGTCGGCGTGGCCGGTGAGGCCGTAACGAAAGCCGTCGATCGTGTAGAAGAACGGGTTCAGGTGCGCGACTATCCGGGCGGCCTCGGGTAGCCGTTCGATCGAATAGAAGGTGCCTGAGAGGAACGCCAGCGGCGTGATCACGAAGTTGGTGACGCCGGAGATATGGTCGAACTTCTCCGCCCACATGGCGCCGATGATGCCGAGCAGCGACAGCATCAGCGCGCCGAGCAGGCCGTGGAAGACGACGTGCGCCAAGCTGTGCAGCCGGATGTCGACGAAGCTGCCGATGGCGGCGGCGACGACGCAGCCGACCAGGATGCCGCGGGTGACGCCGCCCATTGCCATGCCGACGGTGAGTTCGGTCGCGGTCAACGGCGGCATCAGGGTGTCGACGATATTGCCCTGGATCTTCGAGACCATCAGCGACGACGACGTGTTGGCGAAGGCGTTCTGGGCGATCGACATGATGATCAGGCCGGGCCCGAGGAACTCGATGAACGGCATGCCGGCGACCGACTTGGCGGCGCCGCCGAGCGCCAGGGTGAACACGGCCAGGAACAGCAGCGTGATCACCACCGGCGCCATCAGGGTCTGGGTGTAGACCTTGGCGAAGCGGCGGATCTCGCGCATGTACAGCGTCCACAGGCCGATCCAGTTGCCGGCGGCGGGGTCGTGCATGGCGTGGCCTCCCAATCCGCCCTCTATATAGGCCGGCCCGGCTTGGCTGGCCAGTGCATGCGTGCGAGACTTGGCGCCATGGAAGACGACGATCACGCGACCGAGGCCAAGCCCAAGCGTGCCGGGCGGCGCGCGCCGGCCAAGGTCTCCGCGAGGAGCCTGGAGAACGCGGCGCTGCAATATCTCGAGCGGTTCTCGACCTCGAGCGAGGGCCTCAGGCGCGTGCTGCTGCGGCGCGTGCAGCGCTCAGCGCATTTCCACGGCACCGACGCGGCCGAGGCCAGTGGGTGGGTCGACGCGGTCATCGAGAAGATGCAGGCCAAGGGCTTTCTCAACGACCGCCTGTTCGCCGAGGGCCGCACGCGTACGCTGCTCGCGCAGGGCGTGCCGCTGCGCTGCCCGACGTGCAAGGCGGATGACCAATGGTCGCCGGAGAGTCGCCCTGGGTCCAGCGAGATTGACTACTACCTGTGCCTCGGCTGCCAGCAGTACCGCGTGGACGAGGCGGTGGTGATGCATCGCATCGTGGCCGACCCGCAGGTGGATAGCGTGCTGACGGCGTTCGGGGCCGCGCTCGAAGACGCGCTCCTGGCCTTCGCCGGCTGCGTGCTGGTCATCAGCCA
>JAYNJY010000390.1:0-2373 GCA_038110665.1 Rhodospirillaceae bacterium
CGAGCTTCGCCTGATCGTCGCGCGCGGCGCCCGGCTGCTCGGTTTCGAGTTGACCGACGACGGCGCGCACGAAATCGCGTCGCGCGCCCGCGGCACGCCGCGCGTCGCCGGCAGGCTGCTCCGCCGGGTGCGCGACTTCGCCGCCATGGACGGCGCCAAATCGGTCGACGCCAAGGCCGCCGACGCGGCGCTGTCGCGTCTCGAGGTCGACCGCAAGGGGCTCGACGCCATGGACCGGCGCTATTTGGGCTGCATCGCCGAGAACTACGCCGGCGGCCCGGTCGGCGTCGACACGCTCGCCGCCGCGCTTTCGGAACAGCGCGACACCATCGAGGAAGTGATCGAGCCGTTCCTGATCCAACAGGGCCTCTTGATGCGTACCCCCAGGGGCCGCGTCTTGGCGCGCGCCGGTTACGCGCATCTCGGGCTTGCGGCGCCGGCCAACGCGGCGCAGATGGAACTGCTGGCCGGGGAGGGCGACGTCGATGTCTGAGCGCCGCGCCGCCGATGCGCATCGCTTTCCGCTCCGCGTCTACTACGAGGACACGGACGCCGCCGGCATCGTCTACTACGCCAACTACCTGCGTTACGCCGAACGCGCGCGCACCGAAATGCTGCGCACGAGCGGTTTCGCCAGCTCGCGGCTGATGGCGGAAAGCGGCGTCGCGCTCGGCGTGCGCCGCTGCAACGTCGACTACCGCCGGCCGGCCCGGCTCGACGACGAGCTCGAGGTCGAGACCCGCGTCGTGCGGGTCGACGGCGCCTCGCTCGAACTCGCCCAGACCGTCTCGCGCGCCGGCGAGGTGCTGGTGGCGATGGAACTGAAACTCGGATGCATGACGCTCGACGGCAAGCCCGCGCGTCTGCCGGGCGATGTCTGCCAGGCGTTGCTCGAACAACTCGCGTGAGGGCCGGGAAGGTCGCCGCACGCCAACAGCCATGAGGAAGTGAACATGGAAAATCAAGTCGTCGACACGGTAACGCTGGGCGGTTCCGTGGCCCAGTTGGACTTCAGCATGATTTCGCTGTTCATGCGCGCGGATCCCGTCGTCAAGGCGGTGATCATGCTGCTGCTCGGGGCGTCGGTCTGGTGCTGGGCGATCATCTTCCAGAAGTATTTCGCCATGCGCCGCCTGAACAGCCAGTCGAACGAGTTCGAGAAGGCGTTCTGGTCGGGCAACTCGCTCGATGACCTCTACGACCGCATCAGTCAGCAGCCGCGCGACCCGATGTCGGCGATCTTCTCGGCCGCCATGCGCGAGTGGCGCCGTTCGCCGGGCAGCCAGAACGGCGGCGGCGCGACGATCGGTTTGGCGGAACGCATCGACCGGGTCATGCACATCACCATGGCGCGCGAGATGGACCGCGCCGAACGCTACATGACGTTCCTCGCCACCACCGGCGCGACGGCGCCGTTCATCGGGCTGTTCGGCACGGTCTGGGGCATCATGCACAGCTTCCAGTCGATCGCCATTTCCAAGAACACCTCCTTGGCCGTGGTCGCGCCCGGCATCGCCGAGGCGTTGTTCGCGACCGCGCTCGGCCTCTTGGCCGCGATTCCGGCGGTGATCGCCTACAACAAACTGTCGCGCGACCTCGACCGCTATGCCGGCCGGCTGGAGAGCTTCTCCGGCGAGTTCGGCGCCATCCTCAGCCGCGAACTCGACGGCGGAGCCTGAGCCATGGCGGCGACGATCCAATCGCGCTCGCGGCGCTACGCGCGCCGTCGCGCCGAACCGATGGCGGAGATCAACGTCACGCCGTTCGTCGACGTCATGCTGGTGCTGCTGGTCATCTTCATGGTGACGGCGCCGCTGCTGACCGTGGGCGTCAACGTCGACCTGCCCGAAACCAAGGCCGGCGCGGTGTCTGGCTCGGACGAGCCGCTCGCCATCAGCGTCGATAAGGATGGCAAGGTGTTCGTCCAGGACACCGAAACCGACCTCGACGGCCTGGTGCCGAAACTCGTCGCCATTTCCGGCAACAACCCGGACGTCCGCATTTTCATACGCGGCGACACCAACGTGAACTACGGCCGGGTCGCGCAGGTCATGGGGCTGATCAAGGATGCCGGCTTTCGCAAGATGGCGCTGATCACGCATCAGCCGCGCGACGCCAAGACCGCGACCCAGGACCAAAAGCGGAAGAAATAAACCATGCGCGGCGGCCTGGCAGGATCGGTGATCTTTCACGTGTTGGTCGTCGCCATCGCGTATTTCGGCCTGCCCGTCATCGCGCCGCCGCCGATCATCGACACCGCCATCATCGTCGACGTCGTCGACGTCGCCGAGGTCAGCAACCCGGCGCCGCCGCCGCCCAAGCCCGAGCCGCCTAAGGAAGAGAAGCCGAAGGAAGCGCCGCCGCCGCCCGAGC
>JAYNJY010000391.1:0-2371 GCA_038110665.1 Rhodospirillaceae bacterium
CGCCATGAAGGCGCGCGGCGTCAAGAAGGGCGACCGGGTCTGCATCTACATGCCGATGGTGCCGGAAGCGGCCTATGCCATGCTCGCCTGCGCGCGCATCGGCGCGATCCACTCGGTCGTGTTCGGCGGCTTCTCGCCGGACGCGTTGGCGCAGCGTATCGACGATTCCAAGTGCGTCGCCGTCATCACCGCCGACGAGGGACTGCGCGGCAGCCGCAAAGTGCCGCTCAAGGCCAATACCGATAAAGCGCTGAAGTCCTGCGACAGCGTGCATTCGGTGTTCGTGGTCAAGCGCACCGGCGGCAAAATCGATTGGAACGACAAGGTCGACGTCTGGTACCACGAGGCGACCCAGGCCGCCGATCCGAACTGCGAGCCCGAGGAGATGAACGCGGAGGATCCGCTGTTTATCCTCTATACGTCGGGTTCGACCGGCAAGCCGAAGGGTGTGCAGCATAACACCGGCGGCTACATGGTATACACCTCGATCACGCATCAGTACGTGTTCGACTACCACGAGGGCGAGATCTACTGGTGCACCGCCGACGTCGGCTGGGTCACCGGCCACAGCTACATCGTCTACGGGCCGCTCGCCAACGGCGCCACCACGGTGATGTTCGAGGGCATCCCGAACTACCCGGACGCGTCGCGCTTCTGGCAGGTCTGCGACAAGCACAAGGTGTCGATCTTCTACACCGCGCCGACCGCGATCCGCTCGCTGATGGGCGCCGGCGACGACTTCGTCAAGAAGACCAGCCGCAAGACGATGCGCCTGCTCGGCACCGTCGGCGAGCCGATCAACCCCGAGGCCTGGAACTGGTATCACGATGTCGTCGGCGAGGAGCGCTGCCCGATCGTCGACACCTGGTGGCAGACCGAGACCGGCGGCATCCTGATCACGCCGCTGCCGGGCGCGACGCCGTTGAAGCCGGGCTCGGCGACCAAGCCGTTCTTCGGCATCACGCCGCTGCTGGTCGACGCCGAGGGCAAGGAGCTCAAGGGCGCGGCCGACGGCAACCTCTGCATCTCCGACTCGTGGCCGGGACAGATGCGCACCGTCTACGGCGATCACGACCGCTTCATCGAGGCCTACTTCTCGTCCTATCCCGGTCTCTACTTCACTGGTGACGGCTGCCGCCGCGACGAGGACGGCTACTACTGGATCACCGGTCGCGTCGACGACGTTATCAACGTTTCGGGCCACCGCATGGGCACGGCTGAAGTCGAATCGGCGCTGGTCGCCCACGAGGCCGTCGCCGAGGCCGCCGTGGTCGGCGCGCCGCACGGCATCAAGGGCCAGGGCATCTACGCTTACGTCACCCTGACAGCCGGTCACGAGCCTTCGGATGAACTCAAGAAGGAACTGATCAACTGGGTCCGTAAGGAAATCGGCCCGATCGCCAGCCCCGATTGGCTGCAGTGGGCGCCGGGCCTGCCGAAGACGCGCTCGGGCAAGATCATGCGCCGCATCTTGCGCAAGATCGCCGAGAACGACTATTCGAACCTGGGCGACACATCTACGCTGGCCGAACCGGCCGTCGTCGACGACCTGATCGAGAACCGCCAGAACCGTTGATCGTTTCGGCGAAACGTAGATGCAAACTACAACGGCGGGGCGAAGCCCCGCCGTTTTTTTTAATCGAAGTGGTTAACCGGCGCGCGCCATGAGCAGCCGCTGGACGCGTTGCAGGTTGGACTTGATGACCTCGGCGCGCTGGCGCGCACCCGACTGCTCATAGACTTCCGCCACGCCCTCGAAGCAGCCCATCGCCTCGCGCAGCAACGCCACCTCGGAGTTGCGCTTGGCAAGCGAGAAGCAGGCCGCGCCCAGATTGTTGGCGGCCTGCGCCCAGAGTTGCGGCGTGCGGTCGCGCTTGCGTACCTCCAGCACTTTGCGGAACTTCTTCACCGCCATTTCGAGCGTCGTATTGCCGGTGACCTGTTCACCGAGCGCCAGCAAGATAGCGCCGTACTGGTTCATCACTTCGGCCCAGCGCGCCGGCATGGCTTCCTTGGTATAGACCGTGAGCGCCTCCTCGAAGGCCTTGCCGGCCTCCTGCAGGAAGGTGGCGCGGCCGGTGCGCATGGAAAGCCGATAGAGCACGAGACCGTGGCTGATGTGCGCCAGCGCCCAGTGGACGGGTGCGTGTCGCGGCCGAGCGTCTCGGCCATCTTCTGGTAGGCAATGGCCGCTTCCTTGAGCGCGTCGTCGTTCTTCTCGACCGTGCCGCGCGCCTTCATGGCGGTGGTCAGGTTGCCCTGTGCTACCGCCCAGATGTCGGGGTCGCGCTCGGGCTTCAACCGGGCCACAGCGTTCTTGTAGACTGCGACGGCGCTCTCCAGGTTCTTCGAATTCTTGGACAGGCGGTAC
>JAYNJY010000392.1:0-338 GCA_038110665.1 Rhodospirillaceae bacterium
AATCTGGACCGATACCGGCGGCCAGGTCGACGTCTTCATTTCCGGCGTCGGCACCCTCGGCGAGCTCGACGACGACACCGTCGATCTCTCCAACCTGCAGCGCCAGGTGCTGCACCACACCGCTGACGTCGGCCGGCCCAAGGTGCTGTCGGCCGCCGAGTCCGTCGCCGCCATCAATCCGGACGTCCGCGTCGAGCAGCACGCGACCCGCATCTCGGCCGCCAACGCCGCTGAACTGATCGGCGCCTACGATCTCGTCGCCGACGGTTCCGACAATTTCGCCACCCGTTTCCTGGTCAACGACGCCGCCTATTTCGCGAAAAAGCCGCTGGTCTCCG
>JAYNJY010000392.1:414-2366 GCA_038110665.1 Rhodospirillaceae bacterium
CTCGCCACCTTCAAGCCGTTCCCCGGCCCCAATGGCGAACCGGCCGGGCCGTGCTATCGCTGCATCTTCCGCGAAGCGCCGCCGCCAGGACAGATCCCGACCTGTGCCGAGGCCGGCGTCATGGGCGCGCTCTGCGGCATGGTCGGCTCGTTCCAGGCCACCGAGGTGATCAAGGAACTGCTCTCGATCGGCGACAGCATGGCCGGCCGGATGATGATCATCGACGGCCTTGGTGCCGAGATGCGCAAGATCCGGGTCAAGCCGGACCCGGGCTGCCCGCTCTGCGGCGAACATCCGACCATCACGGACCTTTCCATCCATGGCTGACGCCGAACGTGACAATAGCCCCGACAAGCTCTCCGTCGTCGTCTACGACCGCCATTTCGACAAGGTCCACTATGCGCTGGTGATGGCCTCGGCGGCAGCCGCCATCGGCCGGCCGGCGACGCTCTTCTTCACCATGGAGGCCTGCCGCGCGCTCGTCGCCGACACCGGAAACGGCCCCGGCTGGGCGAGCATGCCCGTAAGCGACGGCCCCGGTTTCGGCACCGATCGCGATGCGGCCTACGCCGCCGCCAAGATCGCAACCTTCGAGGAGCTATTGGCGGCTTGCGTCGCCATGGGCGTCAAGTTCCTGGTCTGCGAGATGGGCTTGCGCGCCATCGACCTCGAACGCGTGACGCTACGCGACGACGTGCCGATCGAAGAGGGGGGCGTCGTCACCTATCTCGGCGATGCGTCGAAGGACGGCGCCATGCTGCTCATTTGAGGTTGATGCCGCGGCTTTTCAGGAAGGCGGCGAAGCCGGCGCGCTCAGGCCGCGAAAGCTGGCGCGTGACGTTGTCCGACCAGGTGCATTTCTCCAACTCGCCGTAGATATCCTTGTGGCGCTGGCCGCCGATGCTGATCGCCTTTCGCGCGTGCGCGCGCTCGTCGTAGGCCACGACCTCGGCTTCGAGCGCACTGTCGTCATAGGTCTCGCGATGTACGGTGATCGTCTGCGGCAGGCGCACTGCGGCGATGCCCTCCCACGCCGGCCAGCCGAGCGTCAGCCCGGCGATGGGAAAGACGCCGTCCGACAGTTTCAGGATCTCGGCGAAGGCGTCGATCTTGTTGCGGATCATGGAAATCGCACAGCAGCCGCGCCCCGCACTTGCCGCCGCCGTGATGAAGTTCTGCATCACCAGCGCCGCGTCGACGCAGGCGTTCATGAAGGTGTCGGCGTTGTCGTTCTGGTAGTCGCGGCCCTGCATCTCGGCCAGGCGGCGGATGCGCCGGACGTCGCCGAGGAAAGTGAGAAACACCGGCGCCGTCTCGAACCAGGGCGAGAGGTCCGGCACCAGCTTGCCGATCTCGGCGCGCCGGGCCGGGTCGCGCACGACGACGATGGAATATTGCTGCAGGTTCGATTTCGCCGGCGCCGACTGGGCACAGGCGAGCAACAGTTCGAGCAGGCCGCCGTCGACGTCGCGCTCGGCATAGGCGCGGATGCTGCGGTGCGCAAGAATGCGCTCGATGACCGGGTTGAGCGGCGCGCCCTCGACCGCACCGGGGGCAGCCTTCGGGGCCTCGCCGTCGCCGTAACGCGCCTGCCAAAGTGTGTTGATGTCAGCCATCTCCGTCCTCCTCCTCACGCCAGATTTCCGATTGCAGCCGGGCCGCGAGCGGCCCCGTCCGGCCGTCGCCGACGGGACGTTGGTCGACCTCGACGAGCGCGCGCACGCCGGCGCTGTTGGTCAGCAATGCCTCCTCGGCACGGCCGAGATCGGCCTCCTCGATCGTCGCCTCAAGGGCGTCGGTCCGCGCCATGACCTCGGCGCGCATGATACCGGGGAGCGCGCCTTCCGCGATAGGCGGCGTCACCAGCCGGCCGTCGATGCGGCAGAACAGGTTGGCCACGACACCTTCCGCGAGCCGGCCCTGGGTATTGCGCAGGAGCGCGGTATCGGCGC
>JAYNJY010000393.1:0-957 GCA_038110665.1 Rhodospirillaceae bacterium
GGCCTCAACATGGATGTCGACCACGTCGCCTTCGCCGCCGTGCGCAAGTTCGACGGCCGCCAGCACCGGGCGCTGGCGCCGGCCGAACTGGCGCAGATCGCCGGCCGTGCCGGGCGCCACATGAACGACGGAACCTTTGGCGTCTCCGCCGCCCAGGGCGGCCTAGAGGACGATGTCGTCCGGCGCATCGAGGAACATGATTTTCCGGCCATCGAAAAGATTCACTGGCGCAACGCGCGCCTCGACTTCCGTTCCGTCGCGGCCCTGCGCCAGAGCCTGGCCGAGGCGCCCACGGCACCGGGGTTGGTGCGCGCGCGGCCGGCTGACGACGAGATTTCGCTCAGCCAGCTTGCCGCCATGCCGGAAATCCAGCGCCTCGCCCAGACGCCGGACGCGGTGCAACTGCTCTGGGAAGTCTGCCGCATTCCGGATTTCCGCAAGATCACCTCGGACGCCCACGCTCGGCTGTTGGCCGAAATCTTCGGCCATCTCAGGAGCGACGGCGCGCGCCTGCCGACCGACTGGCTGGCCGGCCAGGTCGACCGGCTCGACCAGACCGGCGGCGACATCGAAACCCTGACCCAGCGCATCGCCGGGGTGCGCATCTGGACCTACGTCGCGTTCCGTTCCGACTGGGTCGTCGACCCGGCGCACTGGCGCGAGCGCACCCGCGAGATCGAGGACAAGCTCTCCGACGTGCTGCACGAACGCCTGATGCAGCGCTTCGTCGACAAGCGCACGGCGCATCTGGTGCGCAGCCTGAACGAGGACCGCGACCTCCTTGGCGCGGTCAGGAGCGACGGCGAGGTGCTGGTCGAGGGCCACTCGGTCGGGCGCCTCGCCGGTTTTCGCTTCACCGCCGACCACGGCGCCGAAGGTGCGGAGGGCGTTGCCGCCGCCCGTACCGTCGAACGCGCCGCGGCGACCGCGCTGCGCGCCGGACTTGAACGCCGGGTG
>JAYNJY010000393.1:967-2360 GCA_038110665.1 Rhodospirillaceae bacterium
GCCGAAAACTCCGATGCCGCTTGGAAGGCGCGCCGTTCGTAGCGGCCCACCGAAAACGGGAGAGACGAGATGGCTTACCACGTCTATGTCACCGACGAGTACGGCGAGACGCACTGGCTTGATTGCCTCGAAGCGCCCGACGCCGAGATCACCCTCGCCGACCCACGCCAGGGCGCGCCCGACTTGCTGTGGAAAGGCATCGCCGTGGCGCGTCTCGCGGCCGGCCCGTCGCGGCTGCGGCCGCGCGTCAACGTGCTCAGGAGCGAACTCGTCGACACCGACCAGGAACGCCGCATCGGCCAGCGGCTCGAAGCCTGGTGCCAGGTACGCATCGAAGCCCTGCTCGGACCGCTGATCGCCGATCCGGAAACGCTGCCCGCGGGCCCGGCGCGCGGCCTCTTGTTCCGCCTGGGCGAACATCTGGGCTCGATGCCGCGCGCGCTGGTGACGAACGAAATCGCGGCGCTCGACAAGGACGCCCGGCGTGCGCTCAGGGCCATCGGCGTGCGCATCGGCCGCGAATCGATCTTCGCCCCGCAAGCGCTCAAGACCCATGCGGTGACGCTGCGCGGCATCCTCCATGCACTCGAGAAGGGAACCTCATTCCCGCTTGCCCTGCCGGCCGACGGCCGCGCCTCGCTGCCGGTGACCAAGGACACCGACCTCGACTTCCTCGAGGCCGTCGGATACCGCGGGGTCGGACCGATCGCCATCCGGGTCGAAATTCTCGAGCGCGTCGCCACGGACGCCTGGGCCCTGAGCGAAAAGGGCCCCTTCGACGAACCGGCGACGCTGATGAACCTGCTTGGCTGCGGCGCCGAAGACTTGGCCAAGGTGCTGGCGCGGCTCGGCTATCAGCGCGAGACCGTCGACGGCGCGGTTCGCTACCGGCCGAAACGGCGCGAGGCCGGCCGCACCGGCCGCCCACCCGCACCGCCGCGCAAGGCCGCGCCGAAATCCGGTAAGAAACCAAAAAGCAAGGCCGCGTCAGGCGAGCACCCCGACAAACGTCGGCGCCCGGTGACAAAACAGGAACCGGCCTACGACCCGCATTCGCCGTTCGCCAAGCTGCGCGAGCTCAAGCTCGGCTCGGGCGGTCGCTCGTGAACGACGGCGCCGGGCTGCGCGTCGACAAGTGGCTGTGGTACGCGCGTTTCTTCAAAAGCCGTTCGCTCGCCACCCAGTTCTGCAACGAGGGCAAGCTCCGCATCGATGACGTCCTGATCAACAAGGCGCATCACGTCGTGCGTCCCGGCAACGTGCTGACCTTAGTGCGTGGCGCCGCCGTTCGCGTGATACGCGTGCTGGCGCTCGGCAGCCGGCGCGGGCCGGCCGCCGAGGCCCAGGCGCTTTACGAGGACATCTCGCCGCCGATGCCGCCGCGCGCCGAGGC
>JAYNJY010000394.1:0-2356 GCA_038110665.1 Rhodospirillaceae bacterium
GGAAGCGCACCACCGCCCAGGCGGCGAGCGTGCCAACACCGGCGGCGAGCACGCCCGTGACCAGGCCGAGCACGCCGTACTCGACGCTGAAGACACCGGCGATGCGGCCCCTCGTGGCGCCGAGGACCTTGAACACGACAGCCTCGTAAATGCGGCGCTGACGGCCGGCGGCGAGGCTGCCGGCAAGCACGATGGCGCCGGCGAGCAGCGTCAACCCGGCGATGGCGCGGACCGCCCAGCCGATGCCGGCCAAGAGCCCGCCGGCCGCCTCCAGGGCTTCGCGCACGCGAATGGCCGAGATATTCGGGAAGGTGTCGGTGGCGGCGGCCTCGACCGCGTCCTCGGCCGAGGGCGGTGCCTCGATGGCGGCGATATGGGTCTGCGGCGCGCCTTCCAGGACGCCCGGCGCGAAGATGATGGCGAAGTCGAAACGCAGGCTGCGCCAGTCGATGTCGCGAAGCGAGGCGATCTTGCCGGTGACCTCGCGGCCGAGCACGTTCAGGGTGAGGGTGTCGCCGAGCTTGACGCCGAAGCCGCGAGCTAGCCCCGAATCGAGCGAGATCAGCGGCGGCCCGGCGTAATCGGCCGGCCACCATTCGCCGGCGACGATGCGGTCGTCGGCGCGCGGGCCGGCGGCGTAGGTGAGCGCGCGGTCGCCGCGGATCGCCCATTGCGAGTCGGGCGCCACGTCGACCTCCTCGACCGGCTTTCCGGCGATCTTGACGATGCGCCCGCGCAGGCTCGGCACGCGCTGGTAGCCGCTGGTGCCGGCGATGGCGTTGACCGCCGCGTCGAACTTGGCGACCTGGTCGGGCTGGATGTCGACGAAGAAGAAGGCCGGCGCCTTCTCGGGCAGGCGCTCGTGGATCTGGCGCGAAAGGTTGCCCTCGATCAGCATGATCGCGGCAAGCACGGAAAGTCCAAGCCCCAAGGACAGCACGACGCCGGTGGTCGCCGAGCCCGGCCGGTGCAGGTTGGCAACAGCGAGGCGAAGCGCGGAGCCGGCCGCGAGCCGGCGGCGCCGGGCGAGTCGCGTCACCAATTGCGCGCCGGCGTAGAGCAGGCCGAGCGTTACCAGCGCGCCGGCGACGAACCAGCCGGCGAACCAGCGGTCGCTGGAGGACGCCAGCGTCAGCGCCGCCAGCAATCCGACGCCGGCGACGGAAGCCCAAACATAGGTGGCGTGCGGGTGCATCGTCATCGGCTGCACGGTCGAGCGGAACAGCGCCGCCGCCTTGACCTCGCGGGCGTGCGCCACTGGCCAGAGCGCGAAAGTGGCGGCGGTCAACAGGCCAAACAGCGCAGCCAGCAGCAGCGGCGCGGGATAGATCGCGACGACCGGCTTGACCGGCAAATGCGCGCCGGCGGCGGTATCGAAGACAAACGGCAGCGCGCCGCCGGCGGCAGAGCCGAGCGCGACGCCGATCAGCGCCATCGCCATGACCTGGCCCATGTAGAGCGTGAACACCAGCCGCCCCGAGGCGCCGAGGCACTTGAGCGCGGCGATGGTGGCGGTCTTACGCGCGAGGAAGCTGGCGACCGCGCCGGTGACGCCGATGCCGCCGACCAAAAGCACGGTCAGGCCGACGAAGGAGAGGAACAGGTTGAGACGGTCCATGAAGCGTTTGACGCCGGGTGCCGCCTCGTGCGCGCCGCGCACGCGCCAGCCGGCCTTGGGAAATGCCTTGTCGAGGTTCGCCTGCCAGGCCTCCAGCTTTTGGCCGTCGGGCAGCACGACACGAGTGTGATAGCGGATCTGGCTGCCCGGCTTGACCAGGCCGGTCGCCTGCAAGGCACCCCGCGCGACCAGCAGCCGGGGGCCGAAGCTGAACAGGCTGGCGACACGGTCGGGCTCGCTGCCGACGAGGGCGCGAAGCTCGATCAGCGCATCGCCGACACGAATGCGTTGCCCCGGTTCGAGGCCGAGACGGGTCAGCAGGTTGGCGTCGGCGACGGCACCCCAGGCGCCGTCCTTTTCGGCAAGCAGTTCGGCCAGGGGCCGCTCCGGCTTGGCGACGAAACGTCCGGCGAGCGGATAGGCCGAGTCGACGGCCTTGAGCTCGACCAGCGCGCGCTTGTTTGCACCCTTGTTCGTGCCAGTGCTCGTCCTTTCGGCCGGCCGGGCCATGGCGCGCATCTCGACCAGTTCGGAGACGGCTTTCGAGCGGTCGCGGAGCCAGGCGCGCTGGTCGTCGTCGGCGTCGCGGTGCAAGAGCCGGAGGTCGACGTCGCCGCCGAGCAGGCGTCGGCCGTCGGCCTCGAGACCGGCCTTGATCGCGGCGTTGATGGACCCGACGCCGGCGATGGCGGCGACACCGAGGAACAGGCTCGCCAGCAGTATGCCGAAACCCTTGAG